>JBDQHQ010000286.1:0-2971 GCA_040264795.1 Akkermansiaceae bacterium
GCCAGCTCCCGCCGTCTTCCGCATTCCTTCTGCTTTGGCTGATCGCGGTTACCAAATTCACCGACATGGGCGCTTACATAACCGGTTCGCTGATCGGCAAACACAAGATGATTCCCCACATCAGCCCCGCCAAAACCTGGGAAGGCTTTGCCGGCGGTCTACTCTTCTCGCAATTGGCCGGCTTTGGCCTATACCTATGTTTCCCTGACCACTTGTCCATCCTTGGCGGCCCCATGCATGTGGCGATCCTTGGAGGAGTGCTCGCGGTCCTCGCGGTTGTCGGCGACTTGGCGGAGAGTGTCGTCAAACGTTCGCTTCACGCCAAGGATTCGGGGCAGATACTGCCTGGTATCGGCGGCTCGTTGGATTTGATTGATAGCATTTGCTTCACCGCGCCCGCTCTTTACTTCTACATAAAGTGGGTACTTTTGCCCACATTCTGATATGAGTTCCCCGAGCAAACGCCGTGTCCTCCTGCTTGGCTCCACAGGTTCTATTGGTCAGTCGACCCTGAAGGTTGCCCGCAGCATGCCCGATGAGATAGAAATCGTTGGTTTGGCCGCCAATCGCAGCGTGGAGTTATTGGCAGAACAAGTGCATGAAACTGGTGTCAAGCAGGTGGCGATTCACGATACGACCCAAGAGAACGCACTACGTCGTCTGTTACCTCAGGATGTATCCATCCACTCAGGCCCGGAGGGTCTCATCGAGCTGGCTCGCATGGAGGGCGCGGATATTGCTCTGATCTCAATTGTTGGCACCGCTGGACTGCATCCTGCACTCGCCGCTATCGAAACCGGTAAGGATCTTGCCATCGCCTCCAAGGAAATCCTGGTCATGGCAGGTGAGGTGGTCACCCAAGCCGCCACCCAGCACGGGGTGAAACTCCTACCTGTGGACAGCGAACACAACGCCATCTTTCAATGCCTGGATGGTCACGGCAATCCCGGCGAGGTCTCCAAACTGATTCTCACCGCATCTGGAGGTCCTTTTCGTCAGACGCCTGCAGCTGAACTCGTGAACGTTACTCCAGAACAAGCCCTACAGCACCCAACATGGGATATGGGTCCTAAAATTACCATCGACTCCGCCACACTCTTCAACAAGGGCCTCGAAATGATCGAAGCCCGCTGGCTTTTTGGTATCGGCATGGAGCGTATCGATGTGGTGGTGCATCCACAGAGCGTTGTCCACTCCATGGTCGAATTCTGCGACGGCTCGGTGCTCGCCCAACTGAGTAACACCGACATGTGTTTTCCAATCCAGTATGCTCTTACCTGGCCACGGCGCATCAAGGGAGATTTGAAGGCCCTTGACTTGGCCAAATTGGCAAAACTGGAATTCGAGCCTCCACGCTTCGAGGACTTTCCCGCTCTTCATCTGGCTCGTGATGCGGGTCTGAGTGGAGGCACCCTTCCCGCAGTCTACAACGCAGCCAATGAAGTTGCCGTGCAAGCTTTCCGCAATGGGCTCATTTCCTTTCCCGATATCTGGCATTGTGTGAAGCGGGTGATGGATACCCATATAAATCTTCCCTCATCTTCTCTGGACACTATTCTAAAGGCCGACAGGGAGGCGCGCCTCGCAGCTACGGATTTCTGCACAAGCTCATGAGAGCAACCGGAGATAGCGCTGGCTCAACACATTCAGGCAAGATCATGATGTTGCTCGTGGCTGTCTGCTTGATACTCATCGGCAGCCTTTTCATCTATCTGATGGGGCGTAGCTACTTACGCGCCAACGCCATGAGAGATTGGCCGGTGGTGGAATGCATCATCCTGGAATCCTCAATCGAGCAGCGGCAACACGATCCCTATTCCCCGCAGGAATTCAGCCATCAGGTTCTCTACGGCTACGATTGGGAGGGTCATTCCTATACGGGCAAACGCATCAGCCTTCGCGGCGTCAAATGGTCGAGCAAGGGTCATGGCGTGGATCGGAGCCGTGCCAGCTACCCTGTGGGCAGCATTCAGCGTTGCCATGTGAACCCCGACGAACCCCTCGTCGCCGTGCTCGAATTGGACTCGCTTGCTCCACTTTACTCCATCTGGTTTCCGAGCCTGTTCGTCATTGGCGGTCTGGGCATCTTGATCACGGCTATCAGGCCCCGCAAAACAGCACGATGAGCTCAGCTGAATAGCACAAGCATCATGGGATGTTTTAGTTGATTCTATCCGAATCAGGGCCTTATAATGCCCGTCCCGACTTAACCGCACACGGCAGGCACCTTTTGCCGTCCTAACCCAGGCGCATATCAGCCCACTCCCTACATTCTAATGAATCCAGATCGAGCGACTCTAAACTTCCTCAACAGCTTTCCAGAAGAGGCGCGCAAGCGAGGCGAAATGCTTCAAAAAGATGGTGCGGTAACCCAAATTTTTGGCAACCATCTCTTTATTCAGGGCCGCGTCGAGGACGAGACCGGAACATTCCGTACCAGTTTGCGCTTACAGGGTAATCGGTGGTTCGGCTCCTGCAATGCCGATGACGACACCGTTAACGGTGCCTGCCAATATGCCACCATGATGGAGCGCATGCATCGTGGCGAGGATTTGCCCGAATCCCCCAACGAATTCGATGACACCCCCATCATTGACATTATCGAGGACAAAATCGAACGCGAGCTTGACGATAATGAGGCCGACTACGTCACCAAGATCGAAAAACGCTACCGTCGCTACGTGATCGAGGGCGAACTGCATGATCACGACATGGTGCGCATCAACCCACGCTGGGAAATCACCACTTACGATGCCCTTGAAATTTGGCCCATGCCTCCGGGTGACATCCTCGAGTTTTGGAACTACATCGCTTACGCCTTCTACAAGAAAAAGCTGCCTTATCCCGAATTCCTGAATGCGGTCACCGATCTTGAAGGGGTGCAGAAAAAGATGCACGAGTGGGAACGCGAGCGGGAAGTTGCCGCATGGTACGACCGTATTGAGAGTGTCAACGAACGTCCACCGATGGA
>JBDQHQ010000287.1:0-2970 GCA_040264795.1 Akkermansiaceae bacterium
CCCAGGGCGGTGTGGTTGGCGCGGTGTGCCACGGACCCATGGCCCTGGTGGGCGTGAAGGGGCCAGATGGAAAACCTCTCGTTGCCGGCAAAAAGGTGGCTGTGTTCACCAACGCCGAGGAAAAGGCGGTCAAACTCGATAAAGTGGTACCGCTGCTCCTGCAAAGCGAATTGGAGAAAGCAGGCGCCAGGGTGGTGTTGGCTGATAACTGGTCCGAGAATGCCGTGCGCGATGGTCGCCTGGTGACGGGTCAGAATCCCGCATCCGCCACCAAGTCCGCCAAGTTGTTTGTGGAGGCGCTCAAGGATGCCAAATGAGCGGACAGAAATGGGTTGGCAGTCTGGCCATCTCTCGGCAGGTTTTATTCATGGACTTTCAAGTGGCGACTCTCTGCGACTATGCTGCGGACTACAACGGCAAGCTGGTCGTTAATGGTACCTTCGATACTCTCGCCGCTCGCCAGCTCCCTGTGGTGCACCCGCATTGTTCGCTGGCCCTTCGAATCTGCTTTACCCCCGAAGATATCGGGCACCACAAGTTTTCCATCGTCATCATCAATGACGATGGTGAGCCTTTGGATCCAAAGAACATGCCCATAGAACCCGAGTTCGATGTGAAACTTCCTGAAAACGCCCCTTTTATCACCCGCAATATCGTGATGAATCTTCAAGGACTGCGTTTTCCGACAGCGGGCCTCTACTCGCTGGATATTTCCTGCGACGGAGAACTTTCGGTGCGCCTACCCCTGCGTATTGCCGAGGTCAAGCAGGGTGAGAATGGCCGACCCGGCCTGGGTTGATTATTCTGCCAAGCTTTTGACGAATTTTATGAAGAATGCAGCGCCGTCCTTCAGGGCCTCGATGTCGATGTGCTCGTTGACCGTATGGGCCTGATCAATGCTACCCGGCCCGATACAAATGCTCGGCACGCCACCCTGAGAAAGGTGAGCGGCGTCAGAGAACCAAGGGGCGCTTGCGAGTTTGCTGCCGTTTTGCAGGAGTCGCTGAATACCGGGATTGCTGGCATCGGTTTCGAGCGGTGGGTTTTCGTGAGGATTGACGATCTCGATGGGCAGTTCATGGTCGACAATGGTGTCGGCGAGAAGCTTGAGTGCGCCACCCGCCTTCATCAGCGAAGGAGTGAATCGGATGTCAATTTCGGCCTCGACCAGATCGGGCACGATGTTGGGCCGTGAGCCACCGCGGATGACACCGAAGTTGATGGTCGAGTGGCCGAGGTCGGGGTGGGTGAACTCGGCCAGCTTGGGCACGAGGTGGCGCTCCAACTGGTTGATGGCACGCGTCAGCTTGAGGATGGCGTTCTCTCCCTTCTCAGGCATCGAACTGTGTGCGGCCTTGCCAGTGGCGCGCAGCGTCGCCCAGGTCGAGCCCTTGTTCTGGTGAACCACGGTCATGTTGGTGGGCTCACCGACAATGGCAAAATCATAGTCCCTGCCGTGATTGCGCGCAAATGACTTCGAACCCCACTGTCCGCTTTCCTCACCCATGAAGGCGACAAAGTCGATGGCGATGGGAAGGTTCTCCAGAATGTCGCGGTTCTCGTGCAGGGACCAAAGCATGGCGGCCATGGGGCCCTTGGTGTCGCTTGCGCCACGGCCCCAGAGTTTGCCGTCGCGGATCTCGCCACTGAAGGGATCGATGGTCATGCCCTCGATGCCTACCGTGTCGAGGTGCGGGCCATACATCATGCGTGGGCGGCCGTCCATGGGCGCAAAGCGTGCGATGACGTTGGGCCGTCCGGGTTTGATTTCCTCGAGAGTGACATCAGCGCCAATCGACTCAAGCCAGCCGCTAAGGAAGACGGCGAGCGTCTCCTCTCCAGTCTCGGAGGTGCCCGGGGTATTGTCAGGATTGACCGAGGGGATGCGGACCAATTGCTGCAGCAGTGTGACAAGGTCCTGACTCATGGGGTCAGAGTCGCTTGCGCTCGGAGATCAGGCAAGGAGATTGCATTCGATGCGCTTACATCGCGGAGCTGATGCTGCTAAAGCCGCCCGTCATGAGGTAGGCGGTGCGGGCGATCAGGAGTGCGAAGATCAAGCCTCCCACCACGATCAGTGCAGTGGAACGAACCGCGGGGTGTTCTTCTTCGCGCATGAAGATGGCAAGTAGGCCTAGGCCGAAGATGCCGGTCCCCACCTGACAAAGGAAGCTCCAGATGACTGCTCCATTGGGCAGGGCGGCCAGAGCATTGGTGGCGTGCAGACGCTGTTTGGGCAGCTCCTCGCTATTCAGTTCTTCTATTTTCTCACGCAGCTTGGTGATTTTGGCATCATCGGGCTCCTCTTCTTCGTTTAGCTTGTCGATTTTTTGATTCAGCTCACTCATCTTGGCTTTGACCGTGGCGGCATCGCCCATGGCATCGACCACGCGGGCTTGCTTGAAGTTGAGAATGACGGACACGGAACCCATGAGTAGAAAGCCGATCATAAGCATGCCGAAGGCGGAGAATTTGTTGGCGAACATATGGTTAGACTCTGCGTTCTCGGTCGTGCAGGTCAAGGGGCAATACTCAATCCCCTGTGGCGAAATGCTCTCCCATGGTGTAGAAGGAGGCATGAATTACGACAGTGTGCTCATCACCGGAGCCTCCTCCGGTCTCGGCGAGGAGTTTGCCATGCAGTTGGCGCCGCGTTCCCGCCAGTTGGTCTTGGTGGCCCGTCGCGAAAAGATGCTCAAAACCATCGCGGAGCGCATCGTGGAGACTAACCCTCATGTGGATGTGCTGATTGAGGTGGCCGATCTTGCCGATGCCGCTGAGCGCGATAGTTTGATGCTGCGCATTGCGCGCCTGGGAATCGTACCCGACCTGCTCATCAATAATGCGGGGCTGGGTGACTATGGCGAGTTTATCACTGCCGACTGGTCCAAGCTGGAAGCCCAGATCAAGGTCAATGTCGAGGCGCTGACCCATCTCTCCTATAGAGTAGCCAGCGGTATGGTTGAGAAG
>JBDQHQ010000288.1:0-2969 GCA_040264795.1 Akkermansiaceae bacterium
CCACCTCCCCGATGACCTCCAGTGGCTTGACGGTCTTACCTCGCTCAAAGGTAATTGCGTGCACTTTGCCCTCACGACTAACCTCCGCCTTGAACCAATCTGAGAGGGCATTCACACACTTGGCCCCCACTCCGTGCAGGCCTCCGGAGTATTTGTAAGCTCCCTGCCCGAATTTACCGCCAGCGTGGAGACTGGTAAGAACAAGCTCCACGGCCGGAATACCAAACTTGGGATGGACCTCCACAGGTATACCCCGGCCATCGTCAGAAATAGAGACCGAGCCATCCACATGCAGGCCGATCTTGATCGTAGAGCAGTAGCCTGCCAGATGCTCGTCAATGGAGTTGTCCAGCACCTCGAACACGCAGTGGTGCAAACCCCGCACATCAGGGTCTCCGATATACATACCCGGGCGCTTACGAACCGCCTCTAAGCCCTCTAGTTTATCGATCTGTGACGCACCGTATTCCTGGGCGTCTGAGACATTAGTATCTGCGTTGTCAGCTTCGTTCTCGGGCGCGTTTTCAGGCTCATCGGCAATATCGGACATAGTCAGGGAAAATGTCCGCAATTTAGCCGCCGGAGACAAGTTTCTTTCGCCTATTTATGCACTTTTTTTTAGCGCAAAAACAACCCGCTCCACAACCCGCAAACAAGGGCACTGAAAGACCATGGGAAGAGCCCCTAAAACAGACTACGCGCCGGAGGTCATATAGAAATAAACTCCCAGTGCAATACAGACCACAATACAGGTGATCATCACCATGATAAGCAAGGTTTTCACCTCCTTGGACTGGCTTGCATCTTGAGAAATTGCCGTAGCGGGGCTTAATTTACGGCCACTTGTGGAAGGAGTTGATCCGGATTTGACTGCAGGTGCCACCACCCCTGATGGCCTGCTTCTCCTCCTGCGCTCCGGAGTAGGCCCAGACCCTGACGGCGCGGATGAGGCGGATGGCTTGGGATCCGACTTGGCCAAGCCTCTAGGCTTTACCGTAACCGGAGGAGCGTCCTTCGCCACCAGACTCGTAGCAGCGGCAATGGGAGGAGCAATGATGATATCTCCACACGAGGGACATGGGCCTTCTTTTCCTGCTAGTGATGGATCTACCACGAGGCGTGTACCGCACTCAGGGCAACCGAAGCGGAGCATGTTTTTTTCTGATGATTCAGACATGATTAGTTAGCAATGCTTAAATACTATTCTCACAAGGCTCATATTCCAAGCAGATTCCTCTGCCAATAGAGCAGCATTTCCTCGGCTCCCTCATGCTTGCCCGCCAGTGCCTCCAGAATAGCGCGTGGGGCAATCAGCGATCCCTCTATGTCCAGATCGTGGGCAACTTTGTCCCGCTTCGCGATCAAGGCATCGAGACGCTGCTCGAATTGAGGCTCCTTGCGGCGGCGTTTGCCTTTGATACGCTGGGGCATGTCCTCCTCAGCTACCCCTCGCGCTCGGGCAACGGCCTTGTGGAAGTTTTTTACCCTGCCCGTGCGGAAGTGACGCGGCAACTGAGGCTTTTTGTCCTCCAGCAACTCAGCCACCCAGCTCAGCAGCTGCTTGTTACCTGTCACCATAAATGGCGGACGGTCCCAGGCAGCGGCTTCCGTATCCCGCCACTGCCAGAGCGCGCGCAAGTAAGTAAGACCTTGGGGAGAAAGCTTGCCACTGCCCTTGATGCGCCATCTGTCCTCACGCTCCTGCTTTTTTTCCTTAGCCTTGAGTTGGGCAGCTTCACAGCTTTCGGTAAACCACTCATAGCGCCCGAGCTCCTTGAGCTTGGCCACAATGAGCTCGGCCATGGGTAGCAGATAAATGACATCGTTGAGTGCGTATTTCTCCATCACCGGTGTCAGCGGCCTCTTGGCCCAATCTGCCTTCTGGGAAGTCTTCTCCAGCTGCACATCCATGTAATGACCCACCAGATCACCATAACCGAATTTTCTCACTCCCAGCAAGCGGGCCCCTATCTGAGTATCAAACACCGTCGGTGGAATCACTCCCAAGTTTGTCTTGAGCATGTGCATGTCATAGTCAGCCCCATGCATCCAGCATGTCGCCTCCTTCAAGTAATCCCTTAATGCACTGAGGTCCTCGATGGCCAGAGGATCAATGAGCACGTGCTGCTTGCCATCACTAAACTGCACCAGGCACAGGCTCTCACTGTAGCGGTGCAGGCTGTCTGCCTCCGTGTCTACCGCACAGACCCGCGCCCCCTTGTCGTGGGCGCATGAGCTTAGGAATGATTTTAGCTGACTCTCTGTGTCGATCATGAAGTGAAGTGAAAAATGCAGTAATCTCCGGTCATGCTACCCTCTGGTGAGGGAACTAGTAACTACATTTCGAGCGCATTGCCACCATTAAACAACATGGAATGAACAAACCAGGCCATCACTACTCATCCAGGTCCATCTCATGCCCGGCCCAAAACCAAAATCCGGCGGCAAGCCCATGAGTGATCACAGGAGCCTACCACCGGAAAAGGTTCTTTGGGTTTTAGTCTGCGGTTCTTCGGTCCTGCTCAATCCTGTGATTGAAGCCACCGATCTTGATCACCGCATCTCTGTTGAAGAAGCTGAAGTTCTCCTCGACCGTGATGGTGATCTCTCCGGGACCACTTCCAGATAAGGCATCTGCAGAGACCCAGTCGATATCGGCAGGGATATTGACCGTCCAATCTTGAACGAGGCTGTTAGGAGAAATTTCAATACGCACGGAATAGCTTCCTCCAATCGACTTACCCAGATCATTTTCGAAGTGCTTGTATGTCGGACGTATGTATGCCCAAGGAGTAACTGCGCCTGTCTCATTGGGCGAAATACTATGCCTCACACTAACTCCCGATGAGTTAAGAGCGTGCCCTGAGACAACACCTCTGTTCTGCAGCACAACACCACGGATATAAGCTCTCTTGCCGGTCACGTAGTCGATCAGCCTGCTCCTAAAGAAGCCGTGTTTGTTATTCATA
>JBDQHQ010000289.1:0-2951 GCA_040264795.1 Akkermansiaceae bacterium
CGCTTGAGCTCTACAAGATCAACACCAACCGCTACCCCAGCACGGCTGAGGGCCTTGCCGAGTTGGCGAGCAAGAACAAGAAGATCAAAATCGTGCAAGATCCTTGGGGCCGCGATTACATCTACCGTTTCCCGGGCAAGATCGATACCTCGTCTCCTGAGATCATCAGCCTCGGTTCCGATGGCCAGGAAGGCAACGATGATGACATCAATAGTCAAAAGATGTGAGGATCGCGCGGGCTTCACGCTGCTAGAAATCGTCATCGTCCTGATGATTGCCGCTATCATCATGGGTGGTGCGCTCGGCGTGATGGTCTTTTCCTCCGATGAATATGCCCTCAAGAAGGCTTCGCGTGAAGTCGAGGGCCTTGCCAAGCGCGCCCGCTCCACAGCCATCCTCAAGCAGATTCCCTACGCCTTGGAATTCAGTCCCGGCATGGTGCGTCTGATGCCATGGGCCGAAGCCATCGGAGGAGAAGAGCTTGCGGATTGGGAAGACCGGATCGAAATGGAGAGTGATGTCCAGTCCGGGGGAGCTGTGCGCTGGGAGTTGAGCCTCGACAATGGCATGGCATCGCAAATGCGGCGCTGGGACAGTGAAGAATGGATTGAAATTGATGATGGAGCCAAGCAGTTGTGGCGGTTTGATCCTGATGGTCTCAGTGAGCCCATTGCCCTCGAATTCGCTCTGGAAGGCGGCAGCATTTCCATGGAGTTCAATCCGCTGACCGCCGCCATCGATACGCTATACTTTGAGAACCGATGACAAATACCGCCTCCCGACCAAGGCCCCGCAAGGCTTTTCTCTTGCTCGAGATGATTCTCGCGCTGGCGGTGTTTTCGATGGCGACCACCGGTTTTGTGATCGCGCTGCACCAGATGTCGCAGGCGGCCTCCCAAGCGCGTGAGCAATTGCGGGTGACCCGCATCCTGGAGAGTGCGCTCAATGAAATCCTATCCTTGCCCGTGCTCGAGCCCGGCGACATGAGTGATGTGGCTGGGGAAGGCAAGATCGACATCCTTGCGTCGGTGGAACCCATCGAAGATCTTGAAAACGAGGAGGGCGAAACCCTCAACGAGATGTTTCGCATCCGCATTTCCGCTCGTTGGTACGAGGCCGGCGCCTGGCAGGAGCGCGAAGTCGAAACCTGGCGCTACGCACGCCTCTATCAGCCCTGAATCCCTGCCACCCTTCTCCCGAAAGCCAACTAATTTGAAGAACCATTGCGCAGCCAAGTCGTCGGGCTTCACCTTGTTTGAGGTGATGACCGCACTGGTATTGATGGCGGCGATCGCAGGCATGGTGCTCGCCATTGCGCGTGGCTCGCTGAGCCTGAGTCAGGCCATCATCAAGTCCCAGGGCGAGGAAATGCACCAGCAGGCCTTCTTTGAGTTTCTGAGCCGCCGTTTGGCCTCCTTGCCTGGCAATGTGCGCCTAGAATTGCTCAGCGAACAAAGCGGCAATACGTATCTCTCGGATTTCACCCTGCAGGAAGCGCCCGCCACATTCAGCTGGGGTGGGCAGGATCTGCTGGCCAAGGCAATCCAGATTTCAACTGTGCCGACTCGCAGAGGTGATCTCGATGTGGTGCTGCGCTACTACGAGAATGAGATTCTGGAAGGCTCAGGCTCGTCCTTTGACAGCACCGCCACGCCGGAAGAACCTTATGCGGAAATAGTGCTGCTGCGCGATGTGGCTTACTTCGAATGGCGTGTGCTCGACAGCAACACCATGGAATGGCTCTACGATTGGGAGGAGCAGGGGCGCTTGCCCTTGCAGATTGAGTTGCAGTTGGCCATTGGCGCCGAAGGTGAAGCCATTCGTCATGTCTTCTGGCTACCACCCAAACAGAACCCCGAAGTCGTGATGCGCCAGTTGGGCGCGGGCGTGCAGCCCAATGCCCCCGGTGACGATCCGACCATCCCCGGGCATGGCGGAAGCGGCGTGATCATTGATTTGGATAACCCAGTCAATCCAGGAGGTGGCCGATGAGAAACGCCCATCCATCCCATCATCGTGGAGCTGCCCTGATGGCCGTCCTGTGGCTGATTGCCATTCTTGCCGTTGCGAGCATCACAGCGCTCAAGGTCATCTCCTTCGACATGAGTGTTGCCGCCTCCACCATTCACGGTGCACGCGCCAAGCATATGGCGGAAATGGGCATTGCCATCGGCTCGCACCCGCTCATCGAACGCGCCGATCCGCTGCTTTACTTTGAAGATGAGCAAAAGCAGGAGGGCTACCAGGTAACGCTCAGTTCGGAAGGTCAGCGTTTCAATATCAATGCCATCATCGCCGGCCGCGACACCGATCTGCTCAATACCATGTTTACCCAATGGGGCATGGAGCTTGACGAGTCCGAGGCTCTGGTCGATGCGCTCACCGATTGGTTCGATGGCGATGACCAAGTCTCAATCAAGGGTGCGGAGGCCGAGCAATACGAACAAGCCGGCAGGCTTAACCAACCTTTCAACCGTCCATACTACAACCTCGATGAAATGCGACTGGTCGTCGGCATGGATCGACTTGAGGCTCTGCAGCCGGATTGGCGTGATTGGTTCACCGTATGGAGCAGCGGCCAACTCGACCTCAATGATGCCAGCGCCGAGTTCATCGCCATGGCGGCAGAGTGCCCGATTGAACAGGCCCTGCTCGTGATTGAGGCGGTGGAGGGGCGCGACGGCATCCGTAACAGCGAGGATGATGAGCCCTTCAAGGATGTCGGCAGCGCTCTTGCGCTTCTGGGAATTGACCCTACACTCGACCCTCTGCTGACGCAGCGCTTCACGATCAATGACACGACCGTGCGTATTGAGAGCATCGGCTGGGCCGGAGAGGCCCGTCGACGCACCACCCTCATCCTGCGCAACCGCAACGGCACCAAGCCAGCCTTGCTGTTAAGAACCCAAGAAATCCTTCCCTGAACCCTACTCGCAAGCCCTCGTGAGCAA
>JBDQHQ010000290.1:0-2948 GCA_040264795.1 Akkermansiaceae bacterium
ACTCAAAATTATACAGAGTCATGTTATTGGTAATCGTTCCTGTGGTGTCGAAGCGTAGGATCGAGTTCGCATCGCTCTGGACGATGGCTCCCGTGCCGAGGGCGCTCTGGTTCTCCAGAATGAGGGTTCCGTTTCCACTGAGTGTGGTCGTGCCGCTAAAGGTGTTGTTATTGGTTAGAGTGAGTGTGCCCGTACTGTCTTTGAGTAATGAGCCAGAGCCGGTGAGCGCGCCACTCATCGTCTGGTCAGCACTGGTGTTAAAACTCATGATGCCACTACTACCGACGGAAATCGCTCCATCGTAGTTCCCTCCATTATCATTTCCGAGGCGACCTGAACCTACGACTTCGATCTTCCCTCCGGTGATGTTAATGGCTCCTTGATACTCACTCTGTGCTGAAAGCGAGGTCGTGCCACTACCTGTTTGCTCGATGATTCCATCATTGGGATCTTTCTCTTTAAGCTCCCCAGCCAACTCAACATCTCCAACATCTCCATCAATCCATAAGATACCTTTGTCACCATCTTTCTCTTCAAATTTTATGTTATCTGTAACCTTGCCGTTATTTATCCAGTCTGAATCTCCTAAATCTATAGTTTCTGCTTTGACCTTCCTATCTTTAGCATACAGCTGTGATGGCAGAACAATAGCTGTTAGAGCCAGGACCAAGTAAGAAAACCAGCGCGATCCCAGTGCAGGGCGCACGGGATGAGACGGTGATGGGTGATCACCTTTTTCGGGTTTTGTAAGTTTTCTAAAGGCCACTGCTTGGGTGAATGCGCGGTTTTATATTTAACTTTTTATCATTTATGGGGGCTTAGATACAAAGATTCGCCTGATTATTTGCAAATTTATCCGAAATGGCAAGGTTTTAAAGCGACATTTTTTATTATTTGTGTAATTTTTTACCGCAAATAATTCATAAAGCCTTAATATTAAGAGACTTTAAACTAGGGGTGTATGTAGCATGTTTTTGAAACTTGCCCCCCATCACTCCAGCTGGATCAGGAGCCTTTGGGCGCTTTTTTCCTCCAAAAATCAAAACCACGAGACATGCCAGCACGAATGGGGCCAATATCAGTAAACACAAGGCAGTGAGAGCATTCATGCCCTCACAGTATGCAAGCTGGAGCCTCAGCTCAGCTCATACAAAAAAGATCAATTCGCTGTAAAGGCGACCGCACGGAAAGCGGTGCCTCCTGGTTTCATGCGCCCCTTGCCTCCCTGTGGATTGGGCAGAATCTCGAGCTCAAGCGTGTGTCCGCCGTCCTCTAGTTCGTTAAAGAACATAACCGTCATCGGGTAGTTGAAACCACTATACTTGTGCAAAGTATCGATTTCCTTGCTCTGCTTGCCATCCACGCTGACTTTAATGATCGCGGTATCGGGACCGGCGAGCATGTAGGCACCGATGGCCGTGCCGCTGAACTTGATGGTGAGCTTGGAACCCGCCATGCTGCTGTAGATCATCGGGATGTTATTGAAACGCGGTCGCACCTTGCCCTTGTTTTGCTTGGGCCAATCCGGCACGCCTTTCTGCCAGTGCTCATCGGTCTGGACATCAGAGAAGGGCAGGAAGCGGCCGCGGCTGTAGCTCTTGGCATCGAGCAGAGGTACAGCCGGGTGGTCCACCGCCACCGCATCGGCCGGCAAATCGCCAGCCCACTCACTGAGCAGAGCATTGGCAATCATGGTGGCACACATGGTGTTACCGTATTTGTTAGGGTGCACGCCGCCGAATTTCTTCCAATCCATCTTGCCTGCGCTGATCAAGTCAGCGAGCTCCTGGGCGAGATGATTGACTGAGATGCCGTGGTGCTCTGCTACCTTGCTGTGCGCCTTGACCGAGTCCGTGGTTTCTCCCTTCTGCAATTTCTCCAGGATGTTCTCATTGACAAACATGGTGATGACAATATCGACCTTCGGGTTGTGTTGGCGCGCCTGGGCAATGATGCCTTCCATACCGCGCAGGGCGTCGTTGTAGGCCTGCTCGGAATCCTGGTCATCATTGACGGCGAACTCGCAAAACAGCATGTCCAAGGGACCCTTACTGAGCACGTCTCGCTGGAGACGGAAGGCCCCGGTGTCCGAGCAGGTCGAGCTAATGCCGGCAGCGGTGAAGTTGAACTCGGTGTCTGGGAAACGTTCCTTGAGCATGGCGCACACCATCGGCCGGTAGCCGTCCATCTCGGTGATGGAGCCACCGATGAAGGCGACGTGGCCACGCTTATTGCGCTCAAACTGAATGCGGCTGTTGTTGTAGTTCCCACGCAGGATGAAGTTCTTGTCACTGACGATCTGCTCCGCAGGGATCGTGCTGACACTCTGGTCATGGCGCAGGATGAAATCCACAATGGGCTGCGGATCTTTCAGGCAATGCGGGTGGTGGCCGACATCTTTCTTGTGGATCACCTCAAAGACGCCACCGAGCTCCTTGTATCGAGCCTCGGCAATGGCGGTGTTCTCCGCCACCGGCACGACCTTGTCCACATCCCCCACCACGTGGATGATCGGAATTCCCGCCTTGGCAAGTGGTGCCAGGTTATCAATCGGGTTGCCCTTGTAGGCGAGCGCCTCGGCCTCGCTCATGCCGTAAGCTTTCAAGCAAGTCTTCCAGGCACTGGCAGCCCCCTTACTCGCTCCTTTACCTCCGGGCCAGCTCTTGAAATCCATCACCGGAGCGTCCCCGTAGATTGCTGCCACTTTGTCCGGATTTGCCGCCGCCCAGTTGTAAATGATCAGCCCCCCACGGGACATACCTTCAAGCACCACGCGGTCTGCAAAGAGGTGCTCGAAGCGCAGGTAGTTGTAACATTCGTTCCAGCGTTTCACCGCCTCCGGACTTCCAAAGAGATTACCCACAACACAGTAGACCACATGGTAACCGCGCTCGAGCATCGCGAGGTCAAACTGGGGCTCATGACCCCAGAAACGCGCCCGCCAGACC
>JBDQHQ010000291.1:0-2941 GCA_040264795.1 Akkermansiaceae bacterium
GACCCTCCCACATGGCAGCCAGCTTAGCGAGGTAGCTACCCGTAATTCTCTGGCCCATCTCCTTGGATGGCAACTCGTCAATGCGAAGAACAATGAGATCATATTCTTGCTCAAGATCAGAAACATCGACATCACCATCTGCTATCAGACAGATAGGGACATTCGGACAATAATGCCGCATACTGGCAAGGGTCGCCCCCACCATGAATTTGTCTTCCCTGTAGCACGCGGTAACGAACCCAAATGGTTTTTGCACATCCATTGATAATTAAGTCAAAAATTGACACGCTGCAGGCTGTTATGCCCCTGTATTTAGGCCCTCGGAATAACCCAATATTTCAATATCATTCGCGTAAATTTTAGCGATATTATCATAGGTTTCCTTGTTCGCATAGAGTTGCTCATAATCAACAGGCTCATCCTCTGTTTGATTGTAGAACCCTAATTCCCCACCACCCAGCCTCTCTCTCATCTCAGCATAATCATCCTGCAAACGGGAGAGTTTGCCTATAAAGTCCATAGATAGAGAGCCCCCAAACTGACTGATATAGTGCATCTGAGGCTTGAAATGAGCACAGCCACACAGCTCTAAATTCTGATGAACCAGCCACTTGTTCACAAAGTCATCAAAGGTCTTATAAGCACTGAGGGTCTTTTCAAAAAACACTTTGTCTCTGTCATTTCCGCCCCCTTTTTTCATATACCTCCAAGCCGAGGCGATTCGCTTCCATGGGTTTCTTGTTACCGTGAATTTCCATGCATTGCGATATTCTGATCCTGATAGCGCAACCTGATACTGGCGAATGGTTTGATGACCGAAAATGACATCACCAAACAAACCTTGCTGCACTGAGTTGCCAGCACACTTGGGGATATGGATGAAAATACACCCACGGTCAGTGATGTTTTGCTTCATACTTTCCGATATACCCGTTGGTCTGTCAGTGAGCTCCACGAGCACCTTAACAGCCCAAAGCGGCAAGCTTTTTTTGACTCTGGATAATACTGGAATAAGTGCTTTGGGAATAAGTGCTCGTATTAAGCTGCGCTTCTGCTTGGCGAGAATATTTGTTGTTTTGCGCAGGGTGCGGATCCCCTCCACATACATCAGGTCCCTAGTTTTGGAGTAGTAATGACGTGCCACCACACCATCTAAACTCTCAACCGGCCTGACAGCATAACGCCCATCATCTAACTCATCATAACCATGCTCAGCAGCCCAGATACCTGTAATCGTCTGGTCAATCATGAAATGCTTCACGTTCCCAACGGGAGGGCATTCGTTGAGAATTTTATCGCAAAACTCCCAATTATAGTAATCCAGATTAAGCCTTCCTAAGCCGATACCAAAATGACAGGGAAGCTGAACTCCTGTCTTACTTCTGAGCTCTGCTGCATCAAGGCAGAAATGACCCGATATGCCGTCACCGCCATTGTCTACATGATTCAAAATAGCCAGTTTTTTTTCTACCAAGGACTCATCAAGCAGCTCATTAGGGCGGTCAAAAAATAACACATCAGGATCAAGCGTAAGCAAGGTCTGATTCCTAGCTAAGACCCAGCTGTCCACTACCTTCGGCAAGGTGCAGTATTCCCCCGACTCCCACATTTTCACGATGTTGGGGCTTCTTACTCCCAATAGCTTGTCAATCTCAGGCCTTAGGCTTTCACGGTCAGCAATAATTACACTTGGAAACAAACGCCTGAAGTGCTCCCAGGCAAAGCCCGGAACTGACCCATCATGCAAAATGACCAGACGAAACGGCTGCTTGGCAAAATAAGCAAAGCTCATAATCGTCCATATGCCATTGAGCCAATCTCGATGGCAAACCTGTGTGTGCACCTCCAAGTCCGCATCCTCAGGGCACTCTACCGGTTTGGCTTTCAGGATTCTTTTCCTGTGCCAAAAACGCTCAATGAGCAGACCCGGGCCCAAATCTTTGATTTGAGCCAGTCCTCTTTTTAGAACAGTATAATATGACCAGTTTTTTCCCATGGTTGTATTTTTTTAAGTTCGGCTTGATGAAGCTATCTCGCAGCAAGAGTATTTAAAACCTCTGGCTTACAAACCTTAGCTATCGATAAAAAATTCATCTCGCCGCTCACGGGTTAATTTTTTATTTCTCCACAAGCCAAACACAGCATCTTTGATCCTGCGTCGTAGTCGCTTGGTGCGGTCCATGAGTTGATCCTGACCTCCACTTACATAGATGACTTTCGGCTCATTAATGTAGTAGATTTTGTATTGATGAGCTAGCAGAACTTCCGCTCTGTTTGTATGCGATGTTTCACAGATTAATTTTGCATTACCTTTGTTACCCAACCAAGCAGGGAACAGGTCCTCTCCATATCTTAGAATGAAACTTGTCCCGCAAAACCGGTGAAAATGATAACGACGCGTTAATTTCTTAGAACCTTCAATCCACTCATAGCCACAGTTCACACAGTAGGCATCGTATCCCGGGTGATCAATGATACAGCCAAACAAATGCTTGCTGATCAAGTCATCTGCATCAATTTGCATCACATAATCAGGATCAAAATCAGCAGCAACTTGCACGCCTTGCGCAGTTTTCAAGCCCTTGTCAAATCCCATGGCTACTGCGCCCTCAGGAATTGAATGCTCGGACCTCACAAACACAACCCGACGATCACTAATCATCTCCTCTGGCTCAGATTGACAAACCACAAAGATACGCAAATCAACTGATTTGCTATTCAAGGTGGATCTAAGTGTTCTATTCAAGCAAAATTGAACATGCTTCCAATCTTTTGCAACCTCGGGAGCCAAAAGAGGAATAACGACTGCTATTTTTGGTTCCATTAATTTTCGGGGCATTGATTGGCACTGCTGTGTCAGCCACTCAATATTCAAATATACCAGCTAGAACTACTTCATCTACACCACCATTACTGTACTACTGCCTCGCCAAGCTTACGC
>JBDQHQ010000292.1:0-2940 GCA_040264795.1 Akkermansiaceae bacterium
GCACGCGTGTGGCGGTAGTAGTCACGCATGAATGCCTCACAGCGGCGAAGCATCGTTTTTTGAGGGTAATTGAAATTGGTGGCGACAACTCCCTGCAGCCTGAGGGTAAGAATGTCTGTGCTGCGTCCGCTCTCGTAATGCAGCTCGTTGCGGACGCGGTGGAGGAAGTCATGACCTTTGTTGAGCTGGCGGCAGGTGCTCTTGGTGATAATTTTGTCGTCTACAAGTTCTTCAAGACAGGTAAAGCCTCGTTTGACACGAGCCACCCAGAGAACGTTTTGGTAGTCACGTAGGCCGCCACAACTTTCCTTCACGTGAGGTTCTTGAAGAAAGACGGTGTGAGAGTATTTGGTATGGCGCTGTCGAATATCGTTGCGCCTGAGATCAAAAAAAGCAGCCTGCCCTTTGCTGATACACTCTTTGGCAAAGCGTTTGGTGAAGTCATTGAATAATGCTTGGTTGCCGACCACGAGGCGGGCATCCATCAGCGCAGTTTTGCTAACCTGATCCTTGCGGGCCTCGCTGATGCACTCCGCAATGGAGCGGCAGGCGTGACCCACTTTGAAACCTGCATCCCAGAGGATGTAGAGAATTTCCTCAATCGTCGTGGAAATTGACTTCGGTACTTTGTTCGACGCACGGGGCAGGAGAAAGAGCAGATCGAGATCTGAGCCCGGATTGAGGTGGCCGCGGCCGTATCCACCCTGAGCGACCAGAGCAACCCTGGGAGTCAAGCCATCGTGACGTTTGATGGCAGCTTGGAACATCACATTTAAAACGGCGTCGAGCAGTGCTGCACGTGCATGGGCAATCTCAAGCCCGCCGGCACCATTTCGATGCCTTTCGAGGATGTTTTTTTCCTCATCCTTGATGAAGCTCATCACCAGGGCAGCACTCTCGGCCGAGGTCAGTTGCCCGTTGGAAATTGCTTTAAGTTCGCTTTTGGCAGCCTCTTTGAGGTCCTGGCTGGCTTCGGTTGATGGTTTTGCGGGTGGCACGGGCAAGTAATGGGCTAATTGTTGCTGGTGGGCATGATTGCTCAAAACGAGTAGGGGTGCAATTTTTTAGAGCTTATTGTATGGCATTTTGGGAATACCTTATCCGGAGGGTCGTCGTTGATGTTGCAGCTCATCTCTTTCTCATTCTATTGGTTGAGGATTGCGCCAATTAATGGTTTAATAAACTCCGTGTTTAAATTTACACTCAGGTTGGGCCTGTATGGTCTGTTCATGCTGAGCCTTTTGGGCAGTGCCATGGGACGACAGTTTACTGATGTCAAGGGTCGTGTGATTGAGGCCGAGGTCGTGGGGATTGAGGGTGACAAGGTGAAGCTCAGGTTGGACAAGAATGACAAGACTTATACGATACCTCTTGAGACGCTGTCTGAGCCCGATCGTGAATTTCTTGTTCAATGGAGTAAGAAAATAAAGTCCCACCATCATCATGAGGATGAGGGTGAGCCTGACAAAGACCCGGGCAAGGTGAGCGGGACAACGGCGGCGATGATGGCAAAGTATGGTTTGAAAGAAAACTATGAGTCGAAATGGCCGAGGTTGGTATCTGTTGATATCGGTCTTGAGGTGGATGTGGTCAATGAAGACGAGGACAAGGCTGAGTTTGTCTATCACAGCCCGAATTATGAGTTCGTCTGTGATGTAAAATTGACAAAAAATGTGGTTAAGAAGTTTGCTGTGATGTTTGAAGCCACTCGGGAATATTGCCGCTTATTGCCGATTTCCACGATGAAGGCACATGTGCCGGGCGGAGAGTTCAGGCACAAGATTTTGTTGTTTGAGGATGAAGAAACCTATCTCCAAAAGGGTGGCATGCCCGGATCCGCAGGCGTGTTTGTATCGCGCGGTGGCAATGGGGTGGTGATGGTTCCTCTGACTAGTCTCGGTGTTATCAAGGGGAAAGCGGGCTACCGCTATGACTATGACAAGTCTAACAAAACGATTATGCATGAGATAGCCCATCAAGTAACCGACCTTGAATACTTGTCCTCACCCGGATCGAGGGGCTGGTTTTCCGAGGGCTTGGCTGAATATGTCGCGGTTACTCCATACCGTTCCGGTAAATTCATGGCGGGAAGTATCTTGGACGAGATCAGGGATTATGTCACTGCCTATGGCGAGAAGGGACGTGGTGGGCGTGCTCTAGGGGAGAAGTTTGAGGCGCCAGACCTGAAAGAATATATGTTGCAGTCATACGAGAGTTTCGTCCAAGACGCCAATTTCAATTATGGCTTGGGCCTGTTGATGACCTATTACATCTTCCACATGGAAGAGGATAGAAGCAACGCCGTAGCCTTCTTCAAGGCGCTCAAAGAGGGCAAGCGCGGGCAGGAGGCCGTCGATGCCTTGCTCAATGGGCGTAGTTACGAGCAGCTTGAAGAGCATGTTTCCAAAGCCTGGAAATCAAGAGGGGTGCGCATCACATTCAGGTAAACCATCTTTTTTACGAGTTCAGGCAAGGATGTCCTTAATGACGTGGGCTGGTTTGGTGACACCGGGCAGCGTCTGATCAAGACCTTGGAAGGGGAAGGTGAGCTTGTTGTGTTTCATACCCATGAGGTGAAGGATCGTGGCCTGTAGGTCTTGGGTGGAAGTGGGGTTTTCAATCGCCTTATAGCCGATCGAATCCGTGGCACCATAGGAATAGCCACGCTTGATTCCAGCACCTGCCATCCACATGGTGTAGCCGCCCGGGTTGTGGTCACGGCCAATACCAGCCTTGTCATTGCCACCACGGTTTTCCTTCATCGGGGTCCTACCGAACTCCGAACCCCAGACGAGCAGGGTGTCCTCAAGTAGGCCGCGTTGCTTGAGGTCTGTGATCAGTGCGTAGATGGGCTGGTCGACCTCCTTGCATTTTTGAACGAACTTGGTATCGAGACCGTTATTTTTACTGGCGCCGTGGGTGTCCCACCCCCAGTCAAAA
>JBDQHQ010000293.1:0-2939 GCA_040264795.1 Akkermansiaceae bacterium
CGGTGGCAGCTCCCATGGTGCAGGTCACGATGCGCTGCCCATCCAGCTCACGGGTCCAGATGACAGGCATCATCGGATCGTTGATGGGCTGTTCCTCGCCGGTGGCGCGGTTCTTTTTTGAATAGTCAGCTGGGCCACTGTCAGCCTTCATGGTCTTGAGGACTTGGCCCCGAACGAGGATGGTGGCGTCGGCCGGAGGAGCGGCTTCGTAGACATCGGTATCACCAAAGATGTTCTTCACGCCATTGAGCACGGGGTGCTTGGCATTGGCAGCTTCGATCACGCCGAGGGTGGCTTCCTTCTTGTGCTTGCCCCAGTGGCTGACCCAATGCTCGCCGAGCGTGTTCTTGCCCCAAGCGTTGTAGGATTTGTATGCGGTATCGCGCTTGAACTGGAAGGCGTGAGTGCTGGTGCGCAGCCCAACAACGGGCACACCGCGCTTCATCGCCGCATCGAACTTGGCCATGACTTTGTCAGGATACTTGCGGAATCGGATGGCGGTGACGATGGCATCGGCCGAATCCAGTGCTTCTGGGTGGGTCATGCTCTGCTGGTTGTTGGGGTCGATGAAACCCTCGTCGTTGACCGAGAACAGCACACTGACCTTGAAGCCGTGATGCTGCGCTAGAATACGCCCGAGAGCAGGTAGGAATTCCTCGGAACGGTATTCCTCGTCACCGGCAATAAGCACCACATGTTTGCCTTTGCCCGAACCTTCACCTCCGGCGTATTCGATATGCAGAGGCTCGGCGGCCTGAGCGATCACGGCAAGAGGGAGCGCTAAACAGAGGGAAATGAGACGTTTCATGATTTGAATCTAGCGATACGCGCGCAGTGCGCCAGCCATTTCAAGCATTATGGGATTACAGGATAGCATCAATTCTTGGAATTTGATCTTGAGGCTCTCCTGCATCTCCGGCCGATGGGCCAGTTGCAGCGGCTTCCAACTGCTGGTGGTGAGATCGCGCCATGCCGTCTGATGCGGCATGACTTGAGGATGGGTCCGCATGGAGCTTTTCCTGAAGTGGGGGTTTTGCCAAAGACCGCAGGACCATCATGTCTCTTGCGGGCTTTTGCATCCTCACTTGCGTGCAGTTTCACGAACACGACCCAGGCTGCTATCACGCTTGAATCTTAAGCGCCCAACACCAAAACTCCTGACCAGATGAAGTTTCTGAAATCCGAAGCCGGAGCCATGGTCCTGTGGGCATTGTTCTCGCTGCTGGGCGCGGCCATTCTGACGCCCCCTATCCATGCAGCCGGCAAAGCCTTGGCCACCCATGCCATGCTCAATGACGCAAATGGCTTTGTGGAATGGCTGGGTGCCGCTTGCGACCGCGCCAACATAGGCCGCTACTTCAGCCGGGCGCTCATGCTCTCCGCCCTGATCATGATGCCGTTGCTGATACGCCGGGTGCGCAAGATTGGCCGCCAGAACAAAGCCGGCAGCATCATGAATCTTGAAAAGATTGGTGCCAACAAATCCATCTTGCACGTAGTCACCTCCTTTCTGATAGCTGGCGGCATTCTCTGGGCCATCGGCATGATCCTGACCCAGGCAGGGGCTTTCGCCATCGACCCCGACCCGAGGACATCTCGCTTTATTGGCAAATGCGTGGCACCCGCCATCATCGCCTCGCTTCTGGAGGAGTGGCTGTTTCGCGGCCTGATGCTGGGGCTGTGGTTGCGCACCAGCGGGCCGATCAAGGCCACCATCTACAGTTCCCTGCTGTTTGCCTTCCTTCACTTCCTCAAACCACCGGGAGGCCTCGCCGATCCACACTCCAGCCTCGCCGGCTTCGAGTTGCTAGGCAAGGTGCTACTGCACTTCGCCGAACCCAAGTTCTTTATCACCGATTTCCTGACCCTCACCATCGTTGGCATCATCCTCTGCTGGGCACGACTGCGCACCAATTCTCTCTGGTTTTCCATCGGGCTGCACGCCGGCTGGGTCTTCGCCTACACCTCCTTCAACCTGTTTTATAATCCGATAATCCATCCACTCCATCCGTGGGGAGTGGGCGATAACCTGCGCTCGGGCATCATCCCGTTGGCGGCACTGCTGGCCACGGCGGTGGTCTGTCACTACCTGACCGGAGCCCTGATGAGTGATCGCTGCAAAAGGTCCGCCAAGGGCTCTAGTTGATGGCAGGGCGTGACCATCAACACCAAAACGATGCAGCTGGAGATGCACCGGCACACTTTGCACATGACTCAACAGGCATGCGGGAGTCGGCATCGCGGGGACCCGGGTGCATGGGCCGGCCGCCGAATGATCAAATCAGAGGTGGCCAGCGAGTCCCAGTTGACCAATTTGCTGGCCGAAAACTTTAAGCCATCATGCAACATTGCTTTGTAGCGGCAGAGCTTCTCACGGAAATCCCAAACAAGCCCGTGGCTTTCAACCCCTCATGACCGCCACCACGACCACCTGATCCACGCCCGACTTGATAAGAACCTTGGCGCACTGCTCGACAGTTGCTCCGGTCGTCAGCACATCATCCACCAACACCACCCCGGCGGGCCGGAAGCGCTCAATCCAGCGGCAACCACGACGGGTCAACTCCAAAGCCCCGCTCAAATTCCTGCATCGTTGCTCGCGGCTGAGCTTGGTTTGCGTGCCGGTGGCACGCACCCGCTTGAGCATGGGCACAAGCGGCAATTGATGATGTTTGCCGACAACCCGCGCAATCTCGGTGGCCTGATTGAAGTGGCGCTTGCGCTGGCGGCTTTGATGCAGTGGAACCGGCACCAAGGGCCACCCACCCCTCAGCGCATCGGTCAGGCGCCGGTCCTCGAAGGCCTCGGCAGCGATGCGTCCCAGTTCCACGGCCAAGTGCATTTCGCGCAGGTATTTGAAGCGGTGGATGAGTTCGAGCGCTTCCTTGCTGCGCCGTAGGGCCGGGCGGGCAAAATCGTAGGTGGGCTGCTCTTCAAGA
>JBDQHQ010000294.1:0-2916 GCA_040264795.1 Akkermansiaceae bacterium
CTTCTAGTCACTCGGCAGTCATTCGGTTCATTCGGATCGCCCAAGCAGCCTATTGGTGTCCTCAACACCCAGCCCTTGTTGGTCTTTCCAGTCAATAATGTCGGGCTGTTTGTAAACTCGCCGGCGGACATCTGTCTCAGCATCACTGACGCGCTCGATGCGTTCTGAGCCTTGCTCAAGCGCTGTCGTTTTATCGTAGTCGGTTGTAGAGTATGCTTGGCCATGCGCGCTGGCTTGTTTACCGTCCGCCTTTGCCTGCTTGCGGACAAACCATGGCTCCATCTTGTAATGATTGGCATCGGTATTACCCTGATAATTCTTCCGGGAATACTCGGTGTTTCCTGACCAACGCTTCCTGGCATATGACTTGGTCGTATAGTCCTTGCCGCTAAAATCTTTGTTGGAAGCCATGTTGCTTGTTTTCCCTTCAAATGAACTACGCAGATCGGACTTCATGACAGGATTACCTTGCTCATCCTTGCCTACGCTAAAACGCTCGGGCTTGCCCCACGCATCCAGCCTGACCTGTGAGCGCGTTACCGTCCTCTTGCTGGCACAGGCACCCAGAAAAAGAAGGGTGACCACACCTACAAGCAAACCTTTATAACCAAACATGCTGCGTAGATATTGCCACCGATTGACTCCATCATCAAGTAACGATTTTTTGAGCGCTCCGTAAGATTGATACAATTTATTCGTGCCTCGGATTCACTTTTTGGCTTGCATGCCATCATGAGCAGGCAAGATGCAGCCAAATCCAAACTGAGATCAGAGATCAGATCATGCCTGGCTTCACTTCCGGCCGAAACCGTTGACTCAAACTCGCTTCTGACATGCAAGCATATCGCAAGCTCACAAGAGCTTCTTGGCAAGCCCCAAAGCATCGGCCTATACGCAGCCATTGAACATGAAGTCTCCCTCAAGGCACTGCACGATCTATTGCCTGCAAAAAAATTCGCCTACCCACTATGCCAGCCGGGTCGCCAACTTACCTTTCACCTTGTCAGCGACATCAACGAGTTGACTCCCAACTCTCACAACATCCTCGAACCCACACCAGACATACATGCTGAAATTGAGGTGGCTCAACTTGATCTCATCCTCTGCCCTGGCCTCGCCTTCGGCCGGGACGGCTCAAGGCTTGGGCGAGGACTTGCATACTATGACCGGACCCTGAAAACATTCAGTGGACCCAAAGTAGGTGTTGCCTTCTGTATCCAGACCCAAGACAGCGTACCACATGACGCCCATGATATTGCGATGGACTACCTTGCCAGTGAGGCAGGCTTGTCAGCTACCACACCTTTGAGAGGATAGCGCTTTGCAACTCCTCCATGGCATTACTTTCCCGCTCTGTAGCATCATCATAACCAGCTAAATGCAACAGACCATGGACCACATAGAGCATAAGTTCTCGCTCAAAATCGTTGGCGTATTCCTCTGATTGGCGCTTTGCTGTCTCCACGCTGATGTGAATTTCACCATGTGCAAAAGTTATCACATCGGTCGGCCCCGGGATATTCATGAACTGAAGATGCATCTCCGCTATCGTCTCATCATCCACAAGACTCACTTCCACTTCATCAATATCCTGCAATACAGATGACTCACCTCCGAGCTGCAGTGCCTCTGACACAGCTTTGCGGCCACTAAGCTGAAGGCGATCACACAAACTCGCCTCCAAGCTCATCACCGCTTGATGATTATAAACATTAAGCTCAGGCATGGATATAAGCCCACGGGTTCATTAGGATTTCACCTCAAGCACGGCATCCTCCACAGTCTTGGCCTTGTCTTGATCTGAGGATTTACGCGATTTCTTATCCTTCCCACCATCCTCTTTCGGATAATTGATTCTCGTGTGCATCATACTGCGCAACGTCGACGCAAAACTCTCACAGATCTTTTTGATCTCACTCATGGTAAGCTCGCTGTTATCGAGCTGGCCATCGGCAACACGGGACATAACCACCTCATTGACCTGATTGCGTATCTTTTCCGGCGTTGGCTTGCGCAGAGTCCTTGATGCACTCTCTACAGCATCAGCCAGGCTGATGATCGCGCTTTCCTTGCTGCTCGGACATGGCCCCGGGTAACGGAAATTCTTCCGGTCAACCTCGGGAATATCTTCCTTGTTTTCGAGACCCTTTGCCACCTTACTCGCCATTTCATCACGCTGCTCAATGGCTTTGTGATAGAAGTATTGAACCAGTGAATCGCCATGGTGCTCACGTATGACGTCAATGATCTTCGGGTTGAGTTTATGTTTGATCGCCTGATCCACACCATCCTTCACATGGGCAATGATGACAATGGCACTCATGGTAGGCGTCAGGGAATCATGCGGATTACGATCCCCCTGATTTTCGATAAAATACTCGGGCTTACTGAGCTTGCCAATATCGTGGAAATAGGAACAGACGCGACACATCGCAGCATTGGCACCCACTTCCTCTGCCGCGGACTCGGCCAGAGTGGCCACCACCATACTGTGATGATAGGTTCCGGGTGCTTCCAATTGAAGTTTGCGCAGCAACTTGTGGTTGAGATCACTTAGTTCAAGCCAACTGATATTGGTGGTAACAGAGAACAAACTCTCCAGGGCCGGCAACAGGCCACTGACAAGCATACCGGTAAACAAACCAATCGAAACCGGCAACATGCACTGGCCTATGACAACGGCAATCGAGCCGCCTTCTGCGAGAGCGGTAAAATTGATCTTATCGAAAGCCACGCCCAGCAACAAAGTGGTCACCCCCACGTAGAAACCAGCCCGGAGCAAACTTCCCCTACGGCGCACCGTGCGAGTCAAAGACACAGCCATCACGCCCGAAATCAGTCCGATAATGATATAACAAAAAACATCGGCAACGGGAACGAGCAAGGCCCCATACAAACTTGCACTCAGGGCAGAGA
>JBDQHQ010000295.1:0-2916 GCA_040264795.1 Akkermansiaceae bacterium
ACGATCAAGGCCTGAAGGCCCTCATAACTGGCAATCCTGGACGCTGAACGACTCCGCTTCTCGACAAAGCGCTGGGCTCTCTGGGCCACATCTCTGGATGGAAAGACAACCACTTTCATTCCGCTATCAGCCAGTGCCTTTTGCGCTTCAGCAAATAATCTCGCAGTGGCTGGGTGTAGGACAAAGCGTGGATATCCGGCCCGGAGTTTGCGCATGACCTTGTCTCTCTTCTCCTCGTAGCCAAGCACAGAGTCCCAGGTTGGCAGGCACACAGAGCAGCCGTGCCTGATGACAGGCAATGGAATTCCTGTGTCAGCCTCCGTCCAGGCGGGATCTGTCTGCAAATCTCTCAATGTATGAGCTGGGCAATAATGCAGACACCGCAGAATGCAAGCCCATATGAAGGCAGCTACCAAAACAATTCCCCCTCGAATCGCATAAAATCAAGCCTTCATGGATACATGAGCTGACAAATCGGTTCATGGGGTATTTCATGTGGGAACCATACAGCACATCAAGACCACAAATAGAACTTTCCCATGATTTGCGACGCAAAAAAGGTCGATCTGGGCGTTTATTTAATGACAATTAGTACGTAATTTCCGCTGGATATAGCCTGCACAACATGAGAGGCTCAATAAAAGGATAATAAAAGCATTTAGCCACAGCGTTCATTCCATGGAAACCGACCACCTTTCACCAGTCAAATCGGATCGTAATTCAGCCTGCCATGCCGGAAAAACAACAACCATCACCACCAAAACAAGCACATCTGGCGCCGATCCCGCAAGGACTTCAGGATCAGCTGGATCAATTTCGCAGACAGCTCTGGCGCATCAAAATTGCTGAGGCTCTGCTCGCTGGTTGTGCAGGCCTTTTGATTTCATTTCTATTTGTCTTCGCACTCGATCGCTTTGTCGAGACCCCCACTACTGTTCGACTCGTCATTCTGCTGACCGGAACCTCACTGTTCACGGTCTTTGCACCATATTGGATTCACCGCTGGGTGTACGGACACCGCCGGGAGAACCAACTTGCACGTCTCATCTCTCATCGTTTCCCCAAACTTGGGGATCGCTTGTTGGGGGCTGTTGAACTCCAAGACCAAAATGAGGGCAAGGAGACGCTATCCCCCCAGCTGCGTGCTGCAGCAATGAGGACGGTCGCGAATGATGCATCCAAAGTCGATCTTGCCACAGCACTTCCCACTCCAAGGCACCGTAAATATCTACTTGGAGTCATTACCCTGCTCGGCATTTCTCTTGGCTTGCTGGTTACATTCCCCGATGCCGGCATGAATTCATTGAAGCGGTGGCTCATGCCCCTGGCCGACAGTCAGCGCTTTACTTTTACTCGTCTGGATCTTTCAGCCATTGATACGCCTGAGCGTGTCCCCTATGGTGAAGCCTTCTCCTTGAGAATCCCCCTGGCGAAGGACTCCGCGCACCAGCCCAAGCTTGCAAGAGCTCGCTATGGCAAGGGAGAATGGATTGAGGCGCCACTCAAAAGCGGAGGCTACACCTTTGAGTTCCCTGGGCAGCGCACCCAGGACATCGTCACCTTGGAAGCGCACGATGCTCGACACGCCCTTCCTTTTGAACCGGTCATGCGACCCGAGGCGGAGCGCGTGGACGCCTTGGTTCAATTACCTGAGTATCTTCAGCGCCCGGGTGAGAATATCGACCTTCGCTCAGGCTACATAAGCCCTGTAGAGGGCAGCTCCATGGTTATTGAGACCAAGATCACAAGGAATCTCATGACAGCCAGTGCAATCATGGTCAGCTTACCCAAGGAGATCGATTACGCCCCATCAGCAGAGTCAGATCAAACTGACACCTCGCAAGTAGAAGTGAGACCTCCGGAGAGCATTAAAGTCAAAATCCAAGGGGGGGAAATCACTACCGATAGCATTAACATTACTCCAGATCCAATGATCCTAACCATCAATTGGAAAGATAACTACAATCTACGTGCTGCTAATCCATTCCAAATTCGCATTGAGCCAATGGAAGACCAAGTGCCGTCGAGTTACATTCAGGGAGTTGAACAGCAGCATGTCATGCTGGAAGAGGAAACCTTGCAGTTTAATCTAATCGCCGAGGATGACTTCGGCCTCAAGGCTTGCGGTATATCATGGGAGGGCATCGTCAATAATACGATGCCCGGAGAGCCTGCAAAGGGAGAGCTTACAATCGCGCAGGGCAGCCCTACGCAAACCAACATCAATTCCCCCTTCTCGTTTTCACCTGCCAACCTGTCCATCGGCCCCCAGAAAATCATTCTGCGCTCATGGTCCGAGGATTACAAACCGGGACGCGGACGCATCTACTCGGAGCCAGTTGTGGTGTATATTCTGAGCCGTAGTGAGCATGCTCAGGTTCTCAAAAATCAATTCGACAGCGCAATCGGTGAACTTGAGGACATTGCACGCAAGGAACAAAACCTCAATGATGAGAATCTACGGACCGAGCGTAACATGGGCAAAAATTTGCAAGATGAAGCATCCATGAAAAAACTCAGGGATCAACAAGACGCCGAGGCTGCAAATAAGGAACGTATGCAAGACCTTACTGAGCGCATGGAGAAACTTTTCAAAGATGCCGTACGTAATGGCGAAATTGAAAACGAGGCACTGAAAAAAATGGCGAGTGCTCTACAGACCATGAAAGAGCTCTCGCAAGATGACATGCCTCAAATCGAGAAGAAACTCGGAGATGCCCAGGACAAGCGCAATACCAATGAGAAGTCTCAACAAGACCTCAATGAAGCTATTGAGAAACAGAAAGAGGCTATCGAAAAAATGCAACAGGCTCTCAAGGACGCCAAAGAGGGCAACAAAATGTTTGAGGCTGGCACGTTTGTCAACAGGCTCAAACGTGCTGCACGCACTCAGGATGCCGTTGCTCAGAGCATCAT
>JBDQHQ010000296.1:0-2913 GCA_040264795.1 Akkermansiaceae bacterium
GCACCGAGTCGATTGGCCCCGTGATCAGAGAAGTTGGCTTCACCGATCGAGTACAAGCCCGGGACGGTCGTCATCAGGTTGTAGTCAACCCAGAGCCCGCCCATGGTGTAGTGGACAGCGGGGAAAATTTGCATGGGTGTCTTGTAAGGATTGTCACCGGAGATTTTTTCATACATCTGGAAGAGGTTGCCGTAGCGCGCGCGGATGACATCTTCTCCGAGGCGCTCAATAGCGTCCTTGAAATCCAGATAAACGCCGAGGCCGGTTGGGGCAACTCCGCGGCCTTCATCGCAGACCTCCTTGGCCGCACGTGAGGAAATATCACGAGGGGCCAGGTTGCCAAATGATGGATATTTGCGCTCCAGATAGTAATCCCGGTCCTCCTCGGCAATGTCTTCAGGCTTTTTGCTGCCATTGCGGATTGCCTCGGCATCGTCCTTGGATACCGGAACCCAGATGCGACCGTCGTTGCGGAGTGATTCCGACATGAGGGTCAGTTTGGATTGATAATCTCCACTGACGGGAATACAAGTGGGGTGAATCTGGGTGTAGCATGGATTGGCCATGAAAGCACCACGCTTGTAGGCTTTGAATGCTGCGGTGACGTTACATCCCATGGCATTCGTGGATAAATAGAACACATTGCCGTAGCCGCCCGTTGCAAGGCACACGGCGTCTGCCTCGTGTGATGAGATTTCACCAGTTACCAGATCCCTCACCACAATTCCCTTGGCGTGACCATTGACGAGAACCACATCCATCATTTCCGTGCGGGTGAACATTTTCACGCCACCTTTGGAAATTTCTTTTTGCAGGGCCTGATAACAACCGATGAGAAGCTGCTGGCCTGTTTGACCTCTGGCATAAAAAGTCCGTGATACTTGGGCCCCGCCAAATGAGCGGTTGTCGAGAAGTCCGCCATATTCACGTGCAAAGGGGACCCCCTGGGCGGCGCATTGATCGATGATGTTGCTCGATACTTCTGCAAGACGGTGAACATTTGCCTCGCGTGAACGGAAGTCACCACCTTTGACGGTGTCGTAGAATAGGCGATTCACAGAGTCGCCGTCGTTTTGATAGTTCTTGGCCGCGTTGATGCCACCTTGAGCGGCAATGGAGTGGGCTCTGCGCGGGCTATCCTGATAACAGAAACATTTCACCTGATAGCCGAGTTCAGCAAGTGAGGCAGCAGCAGATCCTCCTGCAAGCCCTGAGCCTACGACGATGACTGTGTATTTTCTCTTATTGGCCGGGTTGATGAGCTTGGAGTCCATCTTGTGCTTGGTCCATTTTTGCTCGATGGGGCCTTCCGGTATTTTGCTATCTAATGACATGGTGAGAAAGTGTTCGGTTTGACGTATTCAGTATTCAGGAAAATCAATAGGAGCAATCGTCCGCGTCGGCCGGGCAAGCTGATGCTTTTGCCTCAACCTTGGCTTTGGTGGCTTCCATTTCCTCTTTGCCGTAGCCGAAGAAATAGACGCTGATTGGAATGGAGATGAACCCTACAAAGATAACCAGGCTGTATGCCTTGGAGAAAAGCTGCACGGCGGGTGCGGTTTTTTTGGTCCGCAGACCAAGAGTCTGAAAAATGGAGGCCACACCGTGAGAAAGGTGGGAGCATAGCAATGCCATGGAGAGGATGTAGAAGAGGACAACCAAGAGGTTTTGGAATCCGGCAATGGTCATGGCCCAGTTTTCCTTGTGGTCTGCAAGTAAGCGAAGGTCATGCTGGACTCGCACTGTGTAGTGCAGGATGTGGAAGACGAAAAACACAAGTACCGTGAGGCCACTCCATATCATCATGCGCGAGGAGCGGGATGCAACCATGGTAGCGTCGTGCTGATAGCGGCTTGGTCTCGCAGCACGGTTGGCAGCCGTGAGCTGAATGGTGGCAATGATATGAAGTGCCAGAGCTACAAGCATGGTGATGCGGAAGATCCAGATGCCCCAGCCATGAAGCATGCCGTGGAGGAATTCAGCGTAGTGGTTAAAATCCTCTGAGCTTTGGTAGATCAGCATGTTGCCAACGAGGTGGCCTGCTAAGAAAAAAACAAGATAAGCGCCGGTCAGAGCAACAACGATTTTTTTCCCGATGGAAGACTGCCAAAAACGGCAGATGGAGCATGTGGATGAACTCATGAATTTGTTTGCTTTTGGGAACGCGAAGTAATCTAAGACGCAGTTTATAAATAATCAAGGTCAACAATGCCCAATCAGGACATGATCATTCATGCCTCTGGATCGCATTCATAACAAAGGCCTGCAGGTTGGTTCCTACAGGCCTTGAGAAGAATCAGCTGGGCGCTCTCTTAGTAAGAAAACAGCTCGCTGGCGTCAAAAAAGCGTTCCAGCTCAGCCGCGGCGGTTTCCGGGCCGTCTGAGGCGTGGCAGACATTAACCATCATATCCTCACCAAAATCTCCCCGGATCGTGCCCTCAGGGGCCTCGTTGGAGTTGGTTGGCCCCAGGAGGTTGCGGACCCGTTCGATAACATCGATACCCTCAAGTGCCAGGGCGATCACCGGTGTGCGGCTCATGAACTCGGTGATTTCAGGGAAAAAGGGCTTGTCGGCCACGTGGGACTAGTGATCCCGCAGTATGGCATCATCGAGCTGCATCATTTTAATACCGCGGATCAGGAAGCCTTCTGCCTGAAAACGAGCGAGGACAGTGCCGACGATGTTTTTTTCAATCGCGTCGGGTTTGAATAGGATCAGAGAAGTTTCAGTTGCCATGCCCGTGGCTTTAGCGGGGAAGGGGCGCTTTGGCAACCGTGAAAGAAGCTAATTGAGCTCACTGGGCAATCAAGGCCATGCAGCACCGGCTGGGAATATAGATGCTGAGTTTGCCATCCTTGTCGGCCGAGTACGTCAGTGACTCGTCAACACGAGCAAAGCCGCCATTTTCAGC
>JBDQHQ010000297.1:0-2893 GCA_040264795.1 Akkermansiaceae bacterium
AAGGAATTGGTCCTGCCGGTCATGAATGCACGACTGGAGCGGGAAGAGGAAATGAGGCGTATAGAGGCCGCCAAGCCTGTCATGCTGGATGAAGCCGGCATCCTTGCATGTATTAAAGCAAGTGTTCAAGGAGAGCGAGTGAGTGAATTCACGGCTGATCAAGTCTCTGCATGGGAGGTTGTCGAAGACATGGAATTTGACGGGCAGACCTACCAGGTGGGAAGTGTCACTGTGGAAGAGCAGACGATTTTGGGACCTCAGACCAACAAGGCGATTGCCCTGATCGAGGACGGGGAAGTGGTTAAATGGCTGTGGGCCAAGACCAAGCTGGAGGTCAGATAAAGCCTAGCGGCTTCCTTTTTTGCTGCTGAGGAACTGCCGCACTTCCTCGAGGCTGCGTGTGTTCAGCACATCCTCACGCCTCAGCCAGCCTTTGCGGGCGAGGCGCACGCCAAAGGCGAGATATTGTAGCTGTTCAGTGGAGTGAGCATCCGGGTTGATCGAAGTCATCACTCCCTTGTCACGCGCCCGATGCCAGTGACGCCAGTCCATGTCGAGCCGGTAGGGGTTGCAGTTGAGCTCAATGATCGTTCCGGTGGCCGCAGCGCAGTCGATCAGCTTGCTGACGTTCACCTCGTAGCCCTTGCGCTTGAGTAGTAGCCTTCCCGTCAAGTGACCAATCATCGTCACATGAGGGTTCTCCATCGCACGGATGATGCGTTTGGTTTGCTCTTTTTCTGATAGCTGGAAAGAGCCGTGGATTGATGCCACGCAGTAGTCGAGCTGTGCCAGTATATCATTCTCAAAGTCCAGCGTGCCGTCCTTGAGGATGTCTACCTCGGTGCCGGTAAAGAGTTGAAAGTCCTCTCCATCAGTCTGCCAAGCCTCGTTGAGTTTTTGAATAGACTCCACCTGGCGTAGCAGACGCTCAGGCTCAAGACCCCGTGCCTGGAACTGAGCCTTGGAGTGATCTGCAATACCGAGATACTGCATGCCGAGATCGCGTGCTGCTTCCGCCATTTCTTCCAGCGTGTTCTTGCCGTCCGACTCGGTGGTATGGTTATGGAAGGTGCCGCGCAAGTTTTCCAACTCAATAAGACGGGGTAATTCTCCGGCATCAGCGGCCTCGATCTCACCCTGATTTTCTCGTAGCTCAGGTGGTATGTCATCCAGACCCAGAGCCCGGTAGATATCGCGCTCATCCTTAACGGCAGGTGCCGCGGAGGTGGACTTGTCTTTGGGCGTGAAGCCATACTCGTTGAGTGACCAGCCATGCTTGAGCGCGCGTGAGCGCAGCGCTACGTTGTGCTCTTTGCTACCGGAGAAATACTGCAGGGCGAAGGGGAATTGTTCGTTGGAGACGGCACGCAGGTCACACTGCAGACCATCTTCAAGTCTTATGGATGCCTTGGTGTCACCTTGGGCGATGACGGAGTGCACCTCAGGTAACTCCGTGAAGTAGGCGGTAAGTTTTGCCGGCTGCGCGGTGGCAACCAGAAAGTCGAGATCGTGGAGCACCTCCTTGCTGCGGCGGTAAGAGCCCGCGGCCGCCACCCGCAATGCGTCAGGATGCTCACGGAGTATCTGAAGGATGTGCTCAGCCACAGGTGCCACGTCTCCGAGGCGGAAGAAGTCGGCGAACTGCTCTTTCAGGGCGATGGATTCGAGGAGCTTCTCAATCGACTTCTTGCCGAATCCAGGCAGTGCAGCAGCACTGCCATCCTCGCATGCTTTCTTGAGAGCCTCAATGGAATCCACCTTGAGCTTGTCATAGAGGGCTCGCACCTTCTTCGGCCCCAGACCCTGGATGCCAAAGAGGTCAAAGAGGCCGGGAGGAAACTCGGCACGCAGGTTCTGATGAAACTCCAGCTTGCCAGTACTGGCGAGCTCATGGAGCTTCTCTTGCAGGGCTTTGCCTATACCTGGAATTCCCTCCAGATTGTCAGCTGCGGCCATGGCGACAATTTCACCTTGAAAGTTACGCACCGTCTCCGCTCCGTTGCGGTAGGCGCGGGTTTTGAAGGGGTTCTCCCCCTTGATTTCCATAAGTAGCGCGATCTCATCGAGCACCGCGGCAATTTCATCCCTTGAGATAGCCATTACTAAAGAGTCGGTCTGAGGGTGATTGCCTTGGGATTATAGTGATCCCGGGGGCTGAACAGCCAGCCGGGCTTGCGATTGACCAGCTCATAGCCAGTGAGCATAAATTCGGGGAGGATCTGGTTGGAATTAATTTCATAGACCTTGTCCCCCGTGTAATAACCGTAGATGTTATACTCATAGTTCTGGTCAAATCCATAGCGTTTGCCAGGCGGGCCCACCTCGGGAAGTCGGTCGGGATTGCGTTTTTTGCTCTCGTTGAAAACGACAAGCCGCGCGGTATCGGCACTCTGCCGCGGCTTGCGCAAGTAACCCCAGAAGCGGGTCTTTTTGACGAAGTAGCGCCTACCATAATAAAAATTTCCGGTTGGTTCCGAGGCGATCTCGGCAGCGCGCACCTCAGGCAGGGGACCGCCCATATTGGGTGAGCCGTATGCCCCGGAGTAGCCACCGGTAGCACAGGAGCCAAGCAGCATGGCAAGGACTCCGGAGGCGAAAAGCATGAGGTGTTTCCACATGTCGTGATCTTTGGTGAGAACCCCAGCGAGGTCAAGCAAGGCTTGTGGCAGGGCGCGTTTGTAATTTTATCTAATCGGGCACCCCCAAGTGATCTTCAAATGAAACAAAGTAGGGCCGGCGAGACTCGAACTCGCGACCAAGGGATTATGAGTGGGTGGATGTGCAGTTAGCCATAGTTCACGAGAAAACACCAAAGTGCACGAAATCTCTTATTTTAAAATGGTTTCAGAACACACATCAGGATCATCTCGTGCATTTTCGATCACTCTAGTGG
>JBDQHQ010000298.1:0-2862 GCA_040264795.1 Akkermansiaceae bacterium
ATACTCATAATATCCTTATATCATGAACAAACAGGTCATTACATCCTACTCTAACTACATCGAGCAAGTCTGCGCGGATTCACTCAAGGGTTACCTGTTCCGGGGGGTAGCGGATGTGGATAAGCATCTTCTGATACCCTCCATTGGCAGGGTAAGAAAACTCCGGGGCAAATCCCTGGACAAGATCACCAGTGAGGAGAAGCACTGGCTCGAGCGCTTCCGGCTTGAAGGGGCGGCGTACGTAGACGGCAAACCGGACCAGTGGGAGTGGATGGTGCTCGCGCGTCACCACGGTCTGCCCGTCAGGCTGCTGGACTGGACGCGCAGTCCGCTGGTTGCCCTGTATTTTGCCGTGTGCGATAAACCAGGCAACACTGCGTCCGTCTATGCCGAGAAATTCAGCAAGCACATTGATACCGGGGCCGAGCCCGATCCCTTTGCCATTGACCAGGTGGGAAAATTCCAGCCGCATCACAGTGTCAGCAGGATAGGCGCCCAATCGTCCATGCTGACCATTCACCCGGACCCCACAGTGGCGTATGAATCAGACACACTGCTGCGCTTTGACATCCCGTTCGGGCTTGTTACCAGCATGAAAGGGCAGTTGCGCCGGTGCGGCATCCATCCAGCAGCCCTTTTCCCGGGCCTGGACGGGCTGGCCAAGTCCATCCGCTATGATGATTTTGATCAACTGCTGAGAGCCCTCGTTCCTCAAAAAAACAACACGCCAAAATGAAAAAATATTTAACCAAGTCTTTGTTCACACACGCGTTGGATTGCCCGACGAAGTTGTATTACAAATCAAACTCCGACGACTACGTAAGCTCACAGGATGATGACGAGTTTTTGCGAACCCTTGCCGAGGGAGGCATGCAGGTGGGTGAGTTGGCTAAATGCTATTTCAAAGGTGGGGTGGAGATTGAATATTCAAAAGACAAGGGGAAATCCATTCAGGAAACCAACGAATTACTGGAAAATGAAAATATTGTCATCTTCGAGGCGGCCATAGAATTTGAAAATACCTACGCTTTAGTGGATGTCCTTGAAAAGAAAGGCAACCGTATCAATTTGATCGAGGTGAAGTCAAAGTCATGGGATGAGGAGGTCGGGTTCTATAACACACGGGGGATCATACCGGGGTGGCACAAATACCTGCATGATATTGCTTTCCAGACATGGGTGGCGCAGCGGGCCTTTCCTGATCATGAGATCCATCCCTACCTGATGCTCATCGATAAAAACAAGGCCTCGACGGTGGATGGGCTGCATCAGTATTTCAAGGTCGTTCAAGATGAAAAAGGCCGCAGCTCCATCAAGCTGAGGGTTCACCACGAGCAGGTGAATACCGGCGAGCCGATCCTGACCCGGATATCGGTTATTGATGAAGTGAACCTGATTTTTGAAGGGAACTGCAGAACTCCCCAATCAGATCTGGAGGCGCAAGGGTTTGATGCCTGGGTCAGGGGGTTGGCCGGATTACGTAATAAAAACGAGAAATACCCGGTTCGGATTGGCGATAAGTGCAATCATTGTGAATATCGGGTTGCCGCATCCAAGCTGCTTGGGAAACGATCAGGCTTTGAGGAATGCTGGAAGGATGCTCTTAAATGGACGGAAGCAGACTTTCAGAAAGCCCTTGCTTTTGACATGTGGTATGCGCCCGCAAAGAAGCTAATGGCCGATCACATTTATCATATGGATGAGATCACCCCTGATTACATCGGCACAGAGGAGAGCGGTTTGTATGACCATTCCATTTGGGACGATGGTAGAAAACAGCGGCAGCTGGCCCAGGTGATGAAAATGACAGAGCGTCATGAGGGCAGTGAGGTGGTGCTCTCCGGGCTGTATGAAGAGATGGATACATGGAACTACCCGCTACACTTTATCGATTTTGAGGGGATTGCTCCTGCGATCCCGTTCTACAAGGGATCATACCCTTATAAGAAAATACCGTTTCAGTTTTCCATTCATGATGTCGGGGAAGACGGCAGTGTCGAACACGTGGCCGAGTGGATAGAAAGAACCCCCGGGAAATTTCCCTGTTTTGATTTTGTTCGCGAGTTGAAAAAGGCTCTTGGAGGAGACGACGGCTCAGTATTTATGTATCACCATTATGAGCGGACTACACTCAGGGATGTCAGGGCGATGTTGTTGGATTCAAGCGAACCGGACAGGGACGCGTTGGTGGAGTTCATCGACTCCTTGGTGGAAGATGGCAGTCCGCGCGCCATGATTGACCAGCAGAAGTTGGTCATAAAGTATTATTACTCCGTCCACATGGGTGGATCAAACAGCATCAAAGATGTATTGCCAGCAGTGTTGACCGAGAGCGGATTCCTCAAGGATTATTATTCCAAGCCATATTCCGGACTTAGCATTAAAAACCAAGAGCTTTATCAAGTAGGGGACGGGGGAGAAGTCACCAATCCCTACAAGCTGCTTCCGCCTATTGAGACGGATGGTATTCCGGACCCCATTGAGATTGAGGACATGGGGATTAGTAAGAATGAAGCCATTTCCGAGGGAGGGACCGCCATGATGGCTTGGGCGCGTATGCAGTTTGACGATGTCACGAACCATGAGCGGGAAGCCACTTTCCGCGCACTTCTGCGCTATTGTGAGCTGGATACCCTCGCCATGGTAATGATCCACCAGCACTGGCAGTCTGTAAGGTGACAGCAAAGTGTCTACAACCAGCGTCTACATCATGCCATGCCTTAAAAGGCGAAAGCCCTCAAGCTTACGCTTAAGGGCTTTCAAATGGCTCCTGCGGTTGGGTTCGAACCAACGACCTAGTGGTTAACAGCCACCCGCTCTACCGCTGAGCTACGCAGGAATTTATGATTGTGGTGTCGCACA
>JBDQHQ010000299.1:0-2855 GCA_040264795.1 Akkermansiaceae bacterium
ACGTGATGCGTGAGTTCCCGACGACCAGTGGTGGGAACGGTATTCACAGCCCGATTTTTGGCGAACTCATGCTCGAGGCATGCCAGAAAATCGGCGTCGAGTGCCACCTCCAATACTGGGAAAAAGATGAAGGCCGCCCTGCCCCAGCCATCGGACGCCAGGAGTTCATCGACAAGCTGCTGCTGAAATAAAATATTCTAAGAGAAATACGACAATGCATAGAAAAACCTCCCACTGGCTGCGCGTCTCACTTTTCACTCTTCACTTTTCACTCTTCACCCTTCTCTGCCACGCATCTCCTCTCGACAAGCTCGGTGGTGTGGCAGACGCGGATATCTCGCTGGATGGAACATGGCATTTCCAGCTGCCCGCCCCTGAGGGTGAGTGGCAAACTGCCGGCAAGCCTGAAGGCTGGAAGACCATGCCCGTTCCCGGGGATGTGTTCCGCGAGGGCCACGCCATCAAGGAGGACCAGCCCTTCGCCTACAAAAAGAAGATCGCCATCCCGGCAGACTTCGCTGGCCAGCAGATACGGCTGCGCTTTGAGGCTGCTCATGACTACACCAAGGTCTGGGTCAACGGAGAGTTCATCCGCGATCACCAAGGCGGCTGGACACCGTGGGAATGTGATATCACCTCTGTAGTGCAGCCGGGCGAGGACGCTTGGATCGCCTTGGAACTCTCCGACAAGTCCAAGGACATTGCCTTCAATGGCAAGCGCCTGCGCCCGATCGGCGGCCTGGTCCGCAGTGTGTCCCTGCAGGCACGGCCGAAGACCCACTTTGAGTTCCCCATCGTCTCCTCGCCTTTTTCCGAGGACAACAAAACCGCGCAGCTCACCATCATCGGCCAGGTGGAAAGCCCCCATGCGCAGGGCAAGGCCAGCTTTAAGCTCTTTGATCCCTCGGGAAAGGAAGTTCCTCTGGCTCCCAACTCATGCGCCCTTGATCAGCCCCAGGTCACCTTCACCACTGCGGTTACTGATCCACAAACCTGGACGGCAGAGAAACCCCAGCTCTACCGCCTGGAAGTGACCAGCACGACCCCCGGCCAAGCCACTGCCAGCTACAGCAAGCAGATCGGCTTCCGCGACATTCGCTTTGATGACAACAAAAACATGCTCATCAATGGCAAGGTAGTCAAACTCCGCGGTGCCAATCGCCACCTGGTCAACCCGCTCAGGGGTTTCGTTCCCGAGCTCGCCATCAACAAGCGCGATGCCGAGCTTTTCAAAGAAGCCAACATGAACTTTGTGCGCACCTCCCACTACCCGCCGGGTAACGGCTTCATCGAGCAATGTGACCAGCTGGGACTCTACGTCACCCTTGAGACAGCCGTGCTTGACTGCGGCAAGGCAAACCGCCCCTCCGTGGGTATGAACGATGATCCTCAATACCGGGACCTGTTCATCAACCAGCTACGCGAAACATTGCTCAACTACGGCAGCCACCCGTCTATTGTGCTCTGGTCAACCTGCAACGAGAGCGTCTATGGGGCCAACCTCCAAGCTTCCTATGACTACGTGCACAAGCAGGATCCGTCCCGCCCCGTGATCGCCTCCTACCAGGTCAAAAAGGATAAGGAGCACAAGAGCTATGATGTCATCAGCGGCCACTATCCGGAGTGGGATGCAGACTTTACTAAAACCCCCCTGCCCACCATCTACGACGAGTGGATGCACGTGCTCGGCCACACTGCGGAGCTCTGGCTGCATGATACCAACTCGCGTGACTACTGGGGCCGCAGTATCGACAAGGCGTGGGCCAACCTCTTTCCGGCGGACGGGAGCGTGGGGGCGGCGATTTGGAACTTTGTTGATGACATGACCATTGTCGAACACCCCACCAAAATTCCGACTCAGGGCGCGATGCGTATGCTACCACCAGCCAAGGCCAAGCAAGTCGTCACCGGTAAAAAGAGCAACATCACGGGTACCGCCCGCTGGGGTATCATTGACGAATGGCGCCGCCACAAACCTGAATTCTGGAACGTCAAGAAGGCCTATAGTCCGGTGCGACTGCTGCAGACGCAGGTGACCGAATTCACTGCTAACGAGCCGCTCACGGTTCCCGTCTACAACCGTTTCGACCACACCTGCCTCGATGAAGTGACTCTGGTGATGGCTTACCAGGGAGCGGAACAGAAGCTCAGCTGCCCTGCTATCGAACCACACCAGAAAGGCAGCCTTGAACTGCCCGCGGCGGATTGGAAAGAGGGGGAAGAGATCGGCCTGTCCTTCGTGGATGCGCAGGGTGCAGTCATCGATCACTACCGGATCTCGCTCGGGCAGAGGCCCGCTCCGGTCACGCCGGAAATCCAGGGCAAGCCCACGGTCACCCTTGAGGAAAGCGATTTCGTTATCCGGGGCGACGGCATCGAATACCGCATCGATACCGCTACCGGGTTGATGAAAAGTGTATCCAGCAATGGTGAAACGATCGCGCTGGTCGGCCCCTTTCCACATATCTTCAAGCAGGAGGAATACGTCATCAAGGGCATCAACCCGGAAGTCGGCAGCAAGCCGACGTGGACGCTGGGCACGGATCACTACATCAGTCCGGACATCGATGCGTGGCAGCAATTCAGCGTGGCAATCGACCGCGAGGGCAAAGACAGCACCAGCATCAATGTTCATGGAAAGTTCGGTGAGATCGACGTGCGCTACGTCTTCACTTTCGGGGCGAAAGGACGTTTCGATGTGAAATACGTTTTCGAGAACATTCCACCGCTGCCTGAGCCGGAGGGCAAGGTCTCCAGGCAAGGTCCGCTTGACCTTGAAGTCGGCATCAAGTTCCAAACCAGCGACCAGTTCGACCGGCTCAGCTGGCATAAAAAAGCCTACTGGAGTGCTTATC
>JBDQHQ010000300.1:0-2853 GCA_040264795.1 Akkermansiaceae bacterium
CAACTCACCATGACCGTTCCCGAGCCTAGCTCCATCGCGCTGCTCGGCATAGGACTTAGCTCCTTGCTGCTTCGCAGACGCAGGAGCTAAGAATGTTGAGTTTTAAGTTTTGAGTGTTGAGTTGATTGGCCGCTTTGCGGCTTCAAAGTAGAATAAGCGGTCGCTACGCGACGTGATATATTCTTGCACGTTTTCCGTGGGTTAAAACCCACGGCTAATATGCGTTGTCGCGATGCGACATTGGCTGGAGTCGCGTAGCGACTGATGATGGTGGCTGTGGGCTTAAACCCACGGAAAGCATCCTGCTGGAATTCAACACAGATGAGAATAGATGAAAAAGGATGAACACAGATCATGGCATCCGTGAGTTACGATGGCCGATTTCTTAGCGTTCTTGGCGGCTTGGCGTGAGTCTTTATCAGGCTTGGTGAACGCGCTGTGCCGGACTTCCATCTTCAATCTTCCACCTTCTTACTGCGCGTTGCCGGTTTGGCGAGGATCTCGACGTAAACGGTCTCGCTACCTTCCTCAAGGGTTTGGCCAATGGCCTTGGAGACTTCGGAGATGTGTTGCTCCGTGGCTGCCACGGCATCAGCACCGACCTTGCAATCAAAGTCCCAGAAATCCACCCCGTCGGGAAGTTTCTTGCGGCGCTCGCGGGTGATGTATTTCTTTACCTCCGCGCGGATGGAGTCGGCCAGGCGTGGCGGTTTGATCTTGGGGTGGGTCAGCGGGAAAGTTTTTTTCATGCCGAGAGCATCTGCGGGAATGGTAGTAAAGGCAATGGGAAAGAGCCGCGTGGTAGCGAACGCCACCACGCGGTAGTTTAAGTGGAGAGTTTAAGTTGAAGTGGGGAGCCACTGCGTGGCAGTTTAAGTGGAGGGTTTAAGTTGGCCGCTGTGCGGCTGTTCCTGGTTCTTGGTTCTTGGTTCTTGGTTCTTGGTTAGCTGGCCGCGTTGCGGCTTCAAAGTAGAATAAGCGGTCGCTACGCGACGTGATATATTCTTGCACGTTTTCCGTGGGTTAAAACCCACGGCTATGATCATCAGTCGCTATGCGACGCCAGGCAATGTCGCTCTACCGTGGTCATGGCCGCCGGAGGCGGCAGTTCGAGGTGAGAGTTCGAGTGGCAAGCGGAGGGACATCTGTGCTCATCGGTGCCATCTGTGTTTAAAATGATTTCACTGCCCAGCTTCGCGCCTTCGCGCCTTTGCGTGAGATATAAGTGGATGCTTCGTGCTGGAATTCCAAATTCAGGTCTATCTTCAACACAGATCGTCACGGATGGAAGAGGATGAACACAGATCGATACGGACCGCCGGAGGCGGCAGTTCCCAATGACCAATGACCAGTAAACCAATACCCAACCAAATGCCAGAAAACGGGCGTTGACTCGGTCTGGCAGGCTGCCCTAGCTTAATGGCGATTTGTTGTGGATTTTGTGACCTCCACATAGCCCCTGACAATAAGCACAAACCAGCCACCTGCCAGCCTTCTATCTCTCGTGACCAATCATTCATCTGCACGCTACTTTATCCCGGCCTTTAGCATGGCCACCTTGTTCATTTTTTCCAGCGGCTGCAGCATCCCACAGGCACCCTCCGGCCAGCAGCTTCTCAAGGAGGGCCTTCCCGATCCGGATCAGGTCAGGAGTCAGTGGGCATCTCATGCCAAGGAGGGCAATGTCGATGCGGCGTGGATCAAGTCCTTCAGGGATCCAGCCCTTGAGGCTTATGTCGGTGAGGTCGTTGCCGGCAATCTCGAGCTGGGTGCCGCTCTGCAGGCGGTTGAGGCCGCGGCCGCTGGAGCGCGCCAAGCAGGTGCCTTGCTGCTGCCACAGCTCAACGCGGCGGGGACTTCGAGCCGTCTGGACCGCTCCAGTGGCGATGGTAGTGACAGTTCGGAACTCAGTGCCCAGCTTTCCTGGGAGCTGGATCTCTGGGGCCGGGTGCGTGCATCACGTGCGGCAGCGGGAGCAAATTACCGTGCCACCGAGGCCGAGTATCAGGATGCACGTTTGTCACTGGCGGCACTTGCTGCCAAGGCATGGTACCTGGCTACGGAGACATACTTGCAGCTCGAATACGCCAGGGAGATTGTCGGTATTCAGAGAAAGCGTCTGGATCTGGTGACCATCAAGTTTGAGGAAGGGGAACTCAGCCCCAAGGAAAAGCATCTTGCCGGGGCTGATCTCAACGCGGCCCAGGACCGCCTCCAGCAGGTGTCTCTGGCACACCGTAATGCCTTGCGCACACTGGAAGTCCTGGCTGGCAAATACCCCGCAGCCAAGCAGCAGATCTCACGGCGCTATGTGCCGGTGCCTCCCGCAGTTCCTGCCGGGGTTCCCTCAGCACTCATTGAGCGCCGTCCGGACCTAAGGGCTGCAGGTGAACAGGTCGCGGCTGCCTTTAATCTGGTCACCGAGGCCAAGGCGGCGCGTTTGCCTCGTATTAGTCTGACGGCAGCGGCAGGGCGTGCCAGCAATGACCTGCTCGACCTGCTTGACCAGGGTCCGGGTTTCTGGGCCGCGGGAGGGAATTTTATCGCTCCTCTCTACCAGGGCGGGGCACTCCAGGAGCAGGTGGTCATCAGGACTGCAGAGCAAAAGGCAGCTCTGGCGTTGTTTGGTCAAAAGTCTCTCAATGCCTTCAATGAGGTGGAGACCGCCCTCGATGGTGAGGTGATTCTCAGAAACCGGGAGCGTTATCTCAAGGGTGCTTTGGATGATAACCAAGAGGCACTCGACATCGCCCAGAAGCAGTTTGATGCCGGTAAGCTCGACTTGCTCAGTGTGCTGCAGATGCAAGAGCGCGTGATTTCCGCCAAGATCGCTTGGATTAATATCCGCAACAC
>JBDQHQ010000301.1:0-2851 GCA_040264795.1 Akkermansiaceae bacterium
CATCCTGCTGGCTGATGAAATCAACCGAGCATCACCCCGCACTCAAAGTGCTCTTTTGGAATCCATGGCAGAGCGCCAAGCCACGATAGAAGGAACATGCCATCCTATTGACGGCCTGTTTTTTGTGATCGCAACCCAGAACTCTGTTGAATTCCGCGGTACTTATCCACTCCCTGAAGCCCAGATGGACCGCTTTACCATGCAATGCTCGCTCGGCTACATCAGTCCTGAGGAAGAATCCATTATTTTGGCTTCCCAGAATAATGGACACCCGCTGGACGAATTAGTCCCCTCGGTAACATTTAATGAAGTAGAGGGTCTGATTCATTCCGTTGCAGACATTCGGATCAGTAGTGAGCTCAGGGATTACATCGTAGCCTTGGTGAGCGCCACACGCCATGTCGAGGATGTTCAACTCTCCGCAAGCCCACGTGCGTCGTTGGCACTCATGAAAGTCTCCCAGGCACTCTCACTTTTTGAGGGCAGGGACTTTGTCACGCCCGAAACCATTCAACAGCTTGCCCCTGACATCATTGCTCATCGGCTGGTTTTATCCCCCGAAGCGAAATTCAATGGTCTCACAGGTCGGTCAATTATTGAGAACATCCTCGAGCAAACACCCGCTCCCGTTTAACAGGATAGATTACCATGGCGGCTAACGGCCCATCTCCCCTTTTTCTGAGACTGATCCACAAGATCTACTACAACAACTCAGGAGTCGCTCATTTTTTCAGTCAGAGAGTGCGGCCAGCCGGCATTCTACTTGTAATTCTTATTCCTATCTCTTGGACCTTGATGCCCATGTATAGCCTGGGTCCTGTCTACCAGCTGAGGGGAATGATCTTTGCGATGCTCTCCGTCAGTATCCTATGGCTCCTGTTTCGCAGAGCAAAAATAAAAGTAACCCGCACTCTGCCCAGAGTTGCGACAGCAGGTCAACCCCTGAACTACCATATTAAAATCCATAACGCGGGCAAGAGAACCCTCGCGGGGGCCAACTTTCTTGAGGTGGCTCCAGATAATCGACCAGAGCGACAACTCTTTGGTAATGCAAGAGAACCGGGGGAGGAAAATAGAAATATCTTCGATCGAACCCTGTGCTTCTATCGATGGGAATGGCTGCAGAAGAAGCTCACCCTCTTTTCTTCCAAACCATCTCTGTTCATTGATCCGCTTCCCCCGGGCAGAGACACCAGGCTTCCGCTCACAGTCACTCCCAAAAAACGTGGTGTCATTGCCCTCAAAGATCTTCGTATTTTATTGCCCGATCCCATGGGCATTTTTCAGCGTAGTTGTAGAACAGAGTGCAGTGATGACACACTGATCGTGCTTCCGCATCGCTACTCTATTCCAGGTATACATCTACCTGGAAGTGCTCGCTTTCAACTTGGAGGTGAGGCCCTGTCCAACACCATTGGGCAATCCGGGGATTTTACCAGCGTGCGTGAGTATCGACCCGGTGACCCAATACGGCATATTCACTGGAAAAGCTGGGCTCGCACCGGCAAGCCTATCGTTAAGGAATACGAAGATGTTTTTTTTCCACGTTATGGCCTAATCCTTGACACTTTCGTAAGCCCTGAGCACGGAGATTTATTTGAGGAGTCCGTCTCTGTAGCAGCCTCATTTGCAGCCAGTATTGACACCAACGAGAGCCTCCTGGATTTAATGTTTATTCATGGTGAAGCAATTGTTGTCAGCTCGGGGCGTGGCGAAGACCGCGTTGACGGTATACTCGAGGTGTTGGCTGGAGTTCAATGTGAACCGAAAAATGATTTCAAAGCACTGAAACAAGTTGTCTTGCAATACCGTGATGAATTGACTGCCTCCATCTGTATTTTTACAGGCTGGTGCGAACAGCGGCGTGACACAGTCGAGCGCCTTCACCGTGCTGGCATGGAGCTCAAAGTTTTCTCCGTATGTCGTAACCTGACTGAGGCTAAACAACTTCTCGAGCTCTACCCATCCCCTGTCACCATTCATTGCCTACGTGCCAATGAAATCGAAGCCGACCTCTCATTGATTGCATCCTGATACTGCGGCAGAATGTCTACCTCCCCTCCCAAATTACTTACCGGACTGGCCCTGCTCTATTGGGGTTATCTCACAGGGCATATGTCTGCAGCTCTGCCGGTTGCAATACTTCTGGAATCAAGGTGGGTCGTGAATATTCGTTGGGACTTTAAGTATGAATCCTACATCAAGGCGTGGAATCTGTGTATTCTGTGCGCCGTCATTATTGCGATGTTCTCTTGGATCGATGGCATGCGCATCGGCAAACTCCACACCCTTTTTGTGTGGGCTCCCTTTATTCTACTGCCCATAGAACTGGCCCAGAGATTTGGCACCGCAAATCACATTCCGCTCAGCACCTTCTCAATCTTTGCGAGAAGAAAAATGCTCCAGGACATGAAAGAGGGGCGAAAAATAAACCCCCGCGTATTCAACACAGGATACCCCTATATAACCATGGTGTTACTTGCGACAGCCAAAGCCAGTCGTCACGATCTATACCACTATGTAGGCTTATCCATTATCATCGGCATTTGTCTTTATGCCTATACGAGAAAGAACGGGCACCGTCCATGGGCATGGGCAACGGCATTCGTGATCCTGTTGACAATCTCATGGCTTGGACAATGGGGAATGTACAAAATGTCTCGTTATTACAGGGGTGGAAGCGGACAACAGATCATGCTCAACCAGTCGATTTCATCTTCCCAATCGAGAACAAGTATTGGCAGGTTGGGTCGCATCAAACTCAATCCCAATATTCTCTGGCGAATGAAGCTTCACCACGGCAAAAAACCAAGTTTAGTCCGAGCTGCAACCTACAACCAATATGCAAAAG
>JBDQHQ010000302.1:0-2814 GCA_040264795.1 Akkermansiaceae bacterium
AGTACCCCGCGCTGGGCAAAGAGCCCATCACCGTGCATCTGGCAGCAGGCACATACTACCTCACCGAGGCGCTGCACCTCACTGCTGCAGACTCCGGAACTGCCGATGCCCCCGTTACTTACCAGGGCACAGCATCAGAAGATGGCAACAACGTCATTCTCAGCGGAGCCCGTCCACTGGAGCTGAGCTGGAAGCCCTACAAAAATGGTATTTTCCAAGCGCAAACCCCAGCAGGTCTCAATATTGACCAGCTCTTCATCAACGGCGAGCTCGAGCACATGGCTCGCTTCCCGAACTACGACCCCAAGATCACCGTCTACAACGGCTTCGCTGCTGACGCCTTCAGCCCTGAACGTGCCGCGAATTGGAAAAATCCGGCCGGCGGCTACATCCACGCCATTCACGCCCACCGCTGGGGTGGCTACCACTACCGCATCACGGGCAAGAACGACAAAAACGAGGTGCAGTATGAGGGCGGCTGGCAGAACAACCGCCAGATGGGCATGCACAAATCGCATCGCTTTGTGGAAAACATCTTCGAGGAGCTCGATGCACCCAGAGAGTGGTTCCATGATAGCCAGACAAACACCCTCTACTACTTCCCAGCTGAAGAAACAGATCTCAAAAACGCAAAGATTGAGACCGCCGTCCTGCCTCACCTCGTCGAGGTGCTGGGTAGCCAGCAGAATCCCGCCAAGCACATTCATTTCAAGGGGATTTCCTTCCGCCAGACCGCCCGCACCTTCATGGAGACCAAGGAGCCCCTGCTGCGCAGTGACTGGACCATCTACCGTGGCGGTGCTGTGTTCTTCAAGGGAGCCGAGGACTGCTCCATCGCTGACTCGGAGTTCACCCAGATCGGTGGCAATGCCGTTTTTGCCAGCCACTACAACCGCAGGCTCAGTGTTACTGGCAGCCACATTCACGGAGTTGGAGCGAGTGGTATATGCTTCGTCGGTAGCCCGGACACGGTGCGCAATCCCCTGTTTGAATACAATGAAACCCAATCCCTTAAAGACATCGACCTCACCCCGGGACCAAAATCAGACGACTACCCGGCGGACAGTATTGTGGATGATTGCCTGATCCACAATCTGAGTACGGTCGAGAAACAAGCCACCGGAGTCCAGGTCTCCATGGCGAAAGGCATCACCATCCGCCACTGTTCCATTTACGACATCGGGCGTGCCGGCATTAACTTCAGTGAGGGAACCTTTGGCGGCCACCTGATCGACTTCTGCGATGTCTTTGACACCGTGCGTGAAACCGGTGACCACGGCAGCTTCAACTCCTGGGGACGTGACCGCTTCTGGCACCTTAAGGGCTGCCCGCCTGAAAAGCTGCCCGAGATCTCCAAGCTCGATACCGAGAAATGTATTATCCGCAACAGCCGCTGGCGCTGTGACCACGGCTGGGACGTTGACCTCGATGACGGCTCCTCCCATTACGAGATCTATAACAACCTGATGCTCAAGGGTGGACTCAAGCTGCGCGAAGGCTTCAACCGTCACGTATACAACAACATCACCGTCAACAACACGCTGCACCCACACGTTTGGTACAAATACTGCGGAGATCGTGTGCACCACAACATCTGGATGAGCCGCTACCGGCCTGCCCGCATCAAAACCTGGGACAGCGAGGTGAACCATAACTTCTTCACCAAGGAGGCTGACCAAACAGCATTCAGTGATAAGGGTTGGGACACGGAATCCTCCTACGGTGACCCCCAGTTCATCGATCCCGCCAACGGAGACTACCGCGTCAAGGAAGGCTCCCCGGCTCTCAAGGCTGGCTTTAAGAACTTCCCCATGGATCGCTTCGGAGTCAAAAAACCAAGCCTCAAGGCGATCGCCCGCACTCCCGAGCTGCCACCCTACCGATACGATCCCGGTAAACCAAGTAATGGCAAACAGGCGGATAGACGCAGGCCCATCAAGTGGCTGGGTGCTTCCATGGTCACCATGCAAGGTGAGGAATTTTCCGCCTTCGGGGTCAACAAGGAAGACGGTGGTTTACACATCAAGCAGCTGGGCAAAGACTCCCCCCTCAAGAGCGCCAAGCTCCAAGTGGACGACGTCATCCAAACCATCAATGGTAAGAGCGTCAGGGATCAGGCAAGCCTGAAGCGCGCGACTGCAGGCCTGAAAAAAGGCCAGCAAATCAAAATCGGCTACGTGCGCTCCCAAGTGAGCCAGACGCTGAGCTTCATCCATCCCTAAGCCGCGTTGCGGCAGTTTAAGCAAGGGCTTTGAGGGCTACTTATCCAGTCTTATCAGGCGGATATTCCTGAACTCGGCTTCCATCGGAGCCCCGGCGTGGAGCTGCAAACCGATTTTCCCCCTCAGCAGCTTTGCCTTGTCATTATCAACCAGATCAATGGCAACCTTGCCGTTGAGCTTCTGGATGATGTGATTGCCCTTGCAGATAATCTCGTAGGTATTCCACTCGCTGATATCGACCGCCTCCGGTTTTTCTTGAGAAAGGATGTTCTTCTTGCCGTTCTCATCGATGACCATCTTCTCGCCCCGTTTGATGATGATCCCCCGATTGCCCATGCGCTCGCCATAGATCATCGCGGTGAAGGGTGGGTTCGGATGAATGTCACACTGGTAGCCGGCCATTGCAAAAGGATTCCCCTCCACCAGCGAGCTGCGATACATCACTCCTGAGTTGTTCTTACCCATGCAGCGGGCTTGCAGGCTCAGATGAAAATCCCCCACATCCTCGCCCTGATAGACCAGGAAGGTGTTCCCCTTGGTCTTATGCTCCATGGTGCTCCCGTAAATAACCCCGTCTTTGACGGACCAGAAC
>JBDQHQ010000303.1:0-2806 GCA_040264795.1 Akkermansiaceae bacterium
AGACATGACTCCTCCGCTAGTAGTGAATAGAGCTGGCCATTGATGTCGACATGATAGGGAACGTGAGAGCGGTGCACCTTGGTGAAATCCTGCAGCTTTCTACCATCCACTTCCACCGACTTCGCCACCAGCTCCCAGCCAATACCCCCTACTACCTGCTTGCCCCAGGCGTGAAACAAACCAGGAAAACAAACCCCTCCCGTGGTGGTGGTGCCACCCAGTTGAGAGTTACGTTCCAATAAAACCGTCTTTGCTCCCATGCGTCCCGCTTGGATCGCGGCGACATGGCCGGCTGATCCTCCACCAACGACAAGCACATCGACATCGAGCACGTCAGGGTTTTGCGGATCGGGAGAAGGCAGGTTCTCGGCACTTGCTTTGTGCACAAGGCCAGAGGCGGCGAGAATGGCAGTACCTGCCACCTGTTTTTTGATAAATTGACGTCGGTTCATGGAATATTCAGTTCAAGCTCAATGATGCATTCTTGCACCCTTAAGACTTACGCGACGCATCGCCTCAAGATGTCAAGGAATGCAAGAAATGTAATACCAAAACTAGATGATGCAGAGCACCTTGCAAGAGCCCATATGGGGGATGCCCCGCAGGGCACGGCCGTGAGGCCGGCTTGAATTTGGAATTTGGAATGATGAATTTGGAAATCCAGCACGACGCATTCACCAGGCATGATATGGGGTCACGCAAAGGCGCTAAGGCGCTAAGCAATCCGCCAGGGGCGGAGCCAAGGTAGGACGGCTTTTCAAGCTGTCGACATGCTTGAAATTCTGACAGGCCGACCCCGACAAGTCGGGGTCCTACCTTCCGGCCGCGTTGCGGCATGAACACGCAATCCACCTTGGCGGCTTGGCGGCTTGGCGTGCGAAAAAAGAAACTCACGCACAGGCGCCAAAGCACGAAGCATCCGCCATCATTCATTCGCCATCAGAAATCGCCGCTTTGCGGCTGACCTGTCTCGGCTCCGGAAGGTGATCGACAAAGTCGCCATCCTTGTTGCGGAATTCCTCCACGGCTTTGCGCCTGAGCTCAGTCAGTTTGTCTGCATACTCTGGGTTCACCGCCAGGTTGTTGAGCTCATCAGGGTCTTTTTGCAGATCGTAGAGCTCCTCGATCACATCATCTTTAAAATGCCGGATGTACTTGTAGGTGCCGTCCCGCATCATCATCCAGGCATACAGGTCCCTGCGCTTGAAAGCATCGTAGTTCTTCGATTTGAGAGTCTCTACAACTCGGTCACCGTATTCGTAGATCGTATTGATCATTAGCATTGGCTCCTCAAGTTTCTGCTCAGGATTCGTCAGCAGCCCCTTGAGGTCGCGTCCGTGCATCTTCCATTCCGGCTCAATCCCGGCCAGCGAATGAATCGTGCTGGTGATATCCACCCCGTTGACGGCTTCCTTGCAAACGGCCCCCGGCTTGACGAGCCCCGGTGCGGAGAAAATAAGAGGCGCGCAGATATTGGCATCGTAGGGCATCCATTTTTCTTGTGACCCGTGCTGCCCCCAGGCGAATCCCTGGTCGGACGTGAAGATGATGACGGTGTTATCCAACTGACCGCTTTCTTTGAGAGCCGTGACAAGCGCCCCCACCCCGTCGTCCAGGGATTTGACCGCCTTGTGATACTTTTTGACCGCCGCGTCGTAGCCTTTGGGCTGACCGTTACCGTCCTTTTTCCAGCGGGTCAGGTTTTTCAAATGCTCCGGCTTCGTCGGGCGCGGGCCGAAGATATCCACCGGCACCTGGGATGCAGGAGCATCGCGATAGGATTCCATGTGCCGTTCTGCGGGCGTGTAAGGACCGTGCACTCCCCCATAGCAAAGCCAGAGATACCAGGGTTTCTTCGAGCTCTGGTTTTGCTTGATGTAATCCACCGCCAGCTCGGTGTAGCGGTCCGTGCTGTAGCCGCCGAGTGGCTCACGATCCCCCCCATTGATCCGGACGAGGGTGCCGTTGAAGTATGCCCCGGCGTTTCTTCTTCCTCCGCCACGGTCCCAGATCACCGAGTAGTCCCAGTCACGGCCATGGCCAACGTCTTCGCCCAGATGCCACTTGCCGATACAAGCGGTCTCATAACCATTTTTTCTTAAGACCGAGGGAAAGAAACGCAATTGCTCAGGGTCGTAGGACGCCATCGGGTATTTGCTGATCTTCACCGTCTCTACCGCGTGCTGCAGTAGGCCGGAGAGAGCACTGGCGCGTGACGGTTGGCACCAGGCTCCCGTGTAGCAGTGGGTGAAGCGCATGCCCGCATCGGCTAGCTTGTCGATGTGGGGTGTCTTCGCCCAAGGGCGGGCTTCTTCATAACAGGAGACCGAGCGGTGTGACTGGTCGTCGGTGAAGATATAAAGGATATTGGGTTTACCCGATAGGGAGGCATTCTCCTGACCACTACAAGGCCAAACGCCGAAGCAAAGAAGAACCATTAAAATAAGTGTGTACCGCTTGGAGTAACCCATATTGACTCTAATAATGTAAGGCACCACCTGAACTTACAATCACTGTGCGACTAAATCCTTCACCTTTTACGACAACTCTAGCCTCTTCACTAGCGCCAAGCCCTTATCTATGGGCAAAAGCACCCTCGCGTGTTCAGCGGCTGAAAATTCCAGGCTGGAAAAAACGAAATTTAAGCAGCACGCTGGCTGTATTAACAAGCACCGTATGAAACTCACCGGATTCGCCGACGAAGCAGCCCCCGATCTCGCCACCCAAATCAAGGCAACCAAAGAACTCGGCTGGCAGTACATTTCCGCGCGCGGCATCGATGGTAAAAACATCCATGAGCTGAGTG
>JBDQHQ010000304.1:0-2801 GCA_040264795.1 Akkermansiaceae bacterium
GCACTGAGCTTGCCCCTGCTAATGATCTTTGGTTCCTGGTATCACGATAAACTCGCTGATGGCTCATGGAACAAACCACTGTTTGTATTTTGTATCATCATTGCCCTGTTAGCGGTGTGGAGGCATCGATCGAACATCCGGGCACTCCTTGATGGCACCGAACACCAATTCTCCAAAAAGAGCAAATGATCAAACGAGCAGCCATCCTAGGAACAGGATCGTGGGGCACCGCCCTCGCATGCCTCCTGGCCAACAAACTTGAGGAGGTTTGTCTCATTGGCCGAAATGAGAAAACCGTGGACGAAATCAATCATCACCACTCAAACAATCACTACGTGCCCAATTTGGCTCTTAAGGCCAACATTATTGCCAGCACGGACATGGCCAAGGCGAGCGAATACCCGCTGATCCTTTTTGTGGTCCCTACTTCAGCCACAGAAGCTGCAGCTCAAAAACTAGCCACTATCGGCCTGCCAGAAAAGGCCGTTATTGTTTCATGCGCCAAGGGAATTTCAAGTGATGGCGAGCGCATGAGCCAGATCATTCACCGCCACCTGCCAAATAACCCACTTGCCGTGCTATCCGGCCCCAATCATGCGGAAGAGGTCTCACAAAATCTTGCGACCTGTGCCGTTATCGGCTCCCAAGACACCGAACTCTGCGAGCAGCTTCAAAAAGTCTTCACCGCCAACTTCTTCCGCTGCTATACCAGTGATGATGTTGCCGGTATTGAACTCGGTGGCGCGATTAAAAACACCTTCAGTATTGCTGCCGGCATTGCTGATGGCATTGGCTTGGGTGACAATGCCATTGCAGCTTTGGTGACACGCGGCTTGGCTGAAATGATCAGACTTGGCACTACCATGGGAGGCCAAATGGAGACCTTTATCGGCTTGTCAGGAGTGGGTGACCTCATGGCTACCTGCTATTCCCCTCACTCACGCAACAATCGCGTTGGCAAGGCACTAGGAAAGGGTGGTCAGCTCGATGACATCATCGCCAATCTTGGCATGGTCGCTGAGGGTGTTCCTAACACCAAGTCCATCCACGATGCCGGACACAAGGCCGGAGTCCGCATTCCTCTCATTGATGCAGTCTACCAGATTCTCTACGAGAACAAATCAGCAGCCGTGGCCCTGGAGGAGCTCCTTACCCGTGATACTAGGCCGGAAACTGATTAACCATTGCCCCCGAGCAACAGACATGGACAGCCAAGCGGTGGACACGACAATCCTTGCCGAGGGTTCTTTTTTAGGACTCTACGCACGAGGACACTGGGAGTATGCAGCCAGGACCAATTGCTTGGGTGCAGTTGGCATCTTGCCAGTCACCGATAACAATGAGGTCATCCTGGTGGAGCAATATAGAATCCCCCTGCAAGCAAACGTCATTGAGATTCCTGCCGGTCTTGCCGGAGACGAACCTGAGTTCTCGACTGAATCAATGGCTGAAACGGCGGCACGGGAGTTACTTGAAGAAACCGGCTACAGGGCTGGCAAGATTACCCCTCTCTTCCGCGGACCGACCTCACCGGGTATGACCACGGAAGTCGTCAGCTTCTTTTTTGCAAGCGACTTGGCGCGTGAACACGACGGCGGAGGCACATCAGGGGAAGAGATTGTTGTCCATCAAATCGCCATTGCAGAGCTCGATGCATGGCTGGCCCAGCGTCAGCAAGAAGGCCTGTTTGTAGATCCAAAAATTCACGCTTGCCTCTACCTTGCCCAGCGGCAAGGTCTGATCAACATCTAACGACAGTTACCCTGCAGCTAGTATGATGGATAGGTTCGGTGGCATTCAACGGCTTTACGGCAAGACAAGCATGGAAAAATTTAAACGTGCTCATGTTTGCGTGGTTGGCATAGGCGGAGTTGGTTCATGGAGCGTTGAGGCACTTGCAAGATCAGGGATCGGCCAAATCACCATGGTTGATCTCGATGAGATATGCATTAGTAACGTGAACCGGCAGCTTCATGCCATGGATGGGCAAATCGGCCGGCAGAAAACGTCCTCGATGGCGAGCCGCGTCCATGCCATTAACCCTGAATGCCAAGTCGTTTGCAGGGAGACTTTTTTCAGCGAGCGCAATGCCGATGAAATCCTCGATAGCAAATTTGACTATGTCATCGATGCCATTGATCACGTCAGAGCCAAGGCACTCTTGTTAGCCGGCTGTAAAGAGCGAAATATTCCTGTTATCAGCTGCGGGGGAGCGGGGGGGCTACGTGATCCAGCTGAAATCAGAGTTGATGATATCTCCCGCTGCCACAATGACAGCCTCATTAACAAAGTGCGCAAGGAGCTTCGTAGCCAATACGGGTTCCCCGCAGGGGCAGACCCCAGAAAAAAAATCAAGGGCCGCAAGTTTGGAATTGAGTGTGTGTTTTCAAAGGAGTCGCCAGTATTTGAGCAATGTGATGGTGAAGTCGCCCCACATAAACCGACCAAGGAGCAGAACCAGCCTACCAAGCTCAACTGTGTCTCAGGCTTTGGTAGCATCACCCATGTCACTGCTACTTTTGGCTTGTTTGCAGTTTCACGCTGTCTTGCAAATCTCTCGAAATAAGGCTCAAAACGAACAAATGGCATCAATGCTTGAGCTCAATTAGATATGGGTCTAATTTTTCGCCCATCTTAGAATACATAGCAGAGATCATACCCAATGAGTGAAGCGACAGACATCGGCAAGCAACTGAGCAAAGCAAGAGAGAACAAGAATCTCAGCCACGCCGATATTGCTGAGTCGACCAGAATCCCAGCCGCAACGCTTGCTGCACTCGAGAGAGAAGACTACTCCAGCC
>JBDQHQ010000305.1:0-2782 GCA_040264795.1 Akkermansiaceae bacterium
GGGTGGAGATGCCATTGTTTCCGCTGAAAACAGCCAATGTCACGGCTGCCACATGAAAGTGGTCCCATCCACGATGATCAATGTGCAAGCCGAGAAGCAGATGACACAGTGTGAAAACTGCGGACGCATCCTCTATCTCTAATTGTTTTTTCTGTGTCTTAACAGAACCGAAGCTTATCCATGACACCCGACTCCATCCTAGAGCTCCTCAAACAAGTCCCCTACCCAGGATTCTCACGGGATATTGTCTCCTTTGGGCTCGTCAAGGATGTTGGCTTTGAAAACGGCATCGTGACCGTAAACATCAGTGTTCAGACCAGTGATGCCTCTGTTCCTGAGCAAATATTCAAGAACTGCCACGCCATCCTTGATCCTCTCCCCGAGGTCAAGCACGCCAAGATCGAGCTCGACGTGCAAGAGCCCGCCACTCAGGCGAATGCGGATGCAGCAGGAGCTGCAGCAGTCAAAAACACGATTCCCGGAGTTAAAAACATCATCGCGGTGGCTTCAGGGAAAGGAGGCGTGGGTAAATCCACTGTCTCAGCCAATCTCGCGGTAGCACTCGCCAATGACGGCCACAAGGTGGGTCTCTGTGACTGTGATCTCTACGGACCATCTATCGCTCATATGTTTGGCAGCCGTGAACGTCCCCTCGCTACCGAGGACAATGAAATCATTCCCATCGCTGCCCATGGGGTCAAACTGATGTCCATGGGCTTTCTGCTTGAGGAGGCATCCCCCGTGATCGTGCGCGGCCCTCTTGCGACACGCTACACCCAACAGTTTTTGCAAAATGTTGCCTGGGGAGATCTCGACTACCTGATACTGGACTTGCCACCCGGCACCGGTGACATCCAGCTCACCATTGTCCAGACCATTGCCCTGACCGGCGCTCTGGTGGTGACTACCCCCCAGGAAGTTGCCCTGATTGATGCCCGCAAGGCGATCTCCATGTTCGACAAGGTCAATGTCCCGATTCTGGGATTGGTGGAAAACATGGCTTGGTTTGAGTGTGAACACGGCACTCGTTATCCGATTTTTGGTGATGGCGGAGGCGCTGCAGAAGCCGAGAAGCTGAAACTGCCACTGCTTGGTCAAATACCGATTAGTATCCCCACGCGGGAGCAGGGTGATGCAGGCTCTCCCGTTGCCCTCATGGACCCTGCTCAAAACGATGCCAGCGCCGCCTTTGCTGCACTTGCTGGCAGCATTGATCAATTAGCCAAGCACTGAGCTCGGGCGGATGTTTTGATGATCGTTTGATCCTCTGACCCTGTGCTGACACCTATTGACAAACCCGGCATCAAGCAACATCCTTTCGGAGCTTATCTATTTGTAAGAAATGACTCCTGAATCCATTGAAGAAATCATGCGCCGTGTGCATTTGCTTGAGATCAAAGCAAGGCGACTGGCCAGAGAAACCTTCAGTGGTGAATATCAATCCTCCTTCAAGGGCAGTGGTCTCGATTTTGAAGACTACCGGGAATACCAGCACGGGGATGAAACACGCTTCATTGACTGGAATGTGACGGCCCGCAAGGATCATCCCTACATCCGCACTTTCCGTGAGGAGCGTGAACTTAACGTCATCCTCGCGGTCGATGTCTCGGGCTCGAGTCGATACGGCAGCAGCAAGCTTAGCAAACGTGAGCTCGCAGCGGAACTCGCTGCCGTGCTTGCATTCAGTGCCAACATCAATGGCGACAAAACCGGACTCCTGCTTTTTGCCAACGAGCCTGTTTGCTATCTGCCTCCAGCAAAGGGTAACAAACACGTTCTGCGTATGATTCGCGAGATCCTGGCAGCAGACCCTGAGAACCCCGCTACATCCATACCGGCGGCCTCGGACTTCCTCATTCACACGGTGAAAAGAAAAGCCGTTGTCTTCCTCATCTCGGACTTCCTTGCCTACGACCTGCAAAAACCACTCAGTACACTCGCCAACAAGCATGACACCATCGCGCTGCGTGTCACCGACCCTCTGGAGAAGAAACTCCCCCGGGTGGGCAGGGTGACCCTGACAGACCCGGAGACCGGCATCCAGAGCGATGTGAACACCAATAATGCCAACGTTCGCATGGCATTCAGCAAGCTCTCCAGACGGCACAGAGAAGGCATGGCCAAGATATTCAAGCAAAACGGCATCGATCACCTCGAGCTCAGCACGACCGGAGACTACCTCCCCCATCTTCATCGCCTTTTCAAAGAACGTATTCGCAGACGGAATTCCTGACTTCATGACTCCCGACATTCATGACATTAGCAGCCCGGAGGAGTTCCTTCTCAGAGAAGCTCCCCTCTGGCAGTCAGCTTGGTTTTGGTCTCTTTTGATGATCGGTAGTGTCATCGTCTGGCTGATCATACGCAGGGTTGGCAAAGCAAAGACGAGTGCGGAGCTCAGGCAAGAACTTCTTGAGGATGCCACTACGGCCCTCATTGCCCTCAAGACCAAAGTAGACTCGATGAGCCCGCAGGCATCTGCCGTCCACATTTCACTCATTATTCGTCAATACCTGGAGGCCGCCTTCCAAGACCCTGCACTTTTTGAAACCAATGAGGAGCTGACACTTCGCCCACAGGCATTGGAACAACTCCATCCTCAGTGCCGCACCGCTGTAATGGATCACTTGGGTGAGCTCTCACAGCTCAAATATGTCGCCTCATCCCAGCAGGATCATATCACTGAGCTCATTGACCAAACCATCGAGCTGTTAAAAATCACCGAGCCCGCACCAGCCGAGCCAGAGCACGCCGCCGCCGATTAGATGCAAGATTTCATCCA
>JBDQHQ010000306.1:0-2760 GCA_040264795.1 Akkermansiaceae bacterium
CTCACCCCAGGCGGTAATGACTCAGCCTTCAACTCACACTCGCAACTGATATTCTGGCGGGAAATATTGACCACGGTGGCATAGCGATTACCTCGTGGCACATTGATCATCTTGCGATACTGACTGTCATACCTCTTACCGATAGGAATTGCAGCCGACAGGGATGGTTCCCGGTGGGCAATCTCCACTCGGTAAACATAATCAGGACCACCATTACCAAGCTGGTCACGGACATTAATGAAATATTCTCCGTCTGCCGCGGGCTTGAAATCAATCATGCTATCCAGTCCTCCCTGGTCATCGTTACGCCCGAGTTGTTTGCCGCTGGCATCACGTAGAATCAGCACACTATCAAGAGGTGTGCGCAATGATCTTGCCAGAACGCGGACGCGTAGATTGTCACCCTTCTTGGCCAAGAAGCGAAACCAGTCGACATCGTCTTTTTTGGAAATGATGCCATGGAAGGCACAGGGAACTGCCAAGGGCTCGGCGGGTGTCGCCTTCTTGGATTCACCATTGGGCTCATGCTCGTTGGCAAACGGCAAAGAACTTACCAAAATTCGATTGGGTGAGGGCGCACTCAAGCCATCCCGCTGTGCAAAAAGCTGGTAGTGAGAACCCTCTTCACCTTGAGGCGTCGCTTTCATGGCATAGTCCCCTGCTGGGTCACCAATCATACGAAACTCAGCAATCTCATCCGGTAAGGCAGCAGGAGGATACACAGCAGCTGGTCGGGAAAACCCCCCAACATGGAGCCGATAACGACACTTATCATTACCCTCATAGGAAGCTTCCCTGACCATGATCAAATACTCACCTTCTTCAGGGGCGATCACCGAGATATAGCCATCCTGTCGCAAGAGCGCGGTATCATCAGCAGCTACCATGACTTCATTATCTGCATTGAGAATAGCGAGATAGGGATCGAACAAAATTTTCCCCAAACGAATCGCCTCCAGCTCAGCAGAGATGCGCTGGCCTTTATTCACCTTTACCCGGTAAAAATCAGCATCTTCTTTGCCAGCAACGCCATCCACAGTAACGTTGAAGTCAATTTCCTGAGGCTCGCTGAGATCGTTATTCGGCTCGGCTTCCTTGACGCTGGGAAACTGCCCGACCCAGAAAGTCGACATGTAGGTGAAACCTCCTTTGCAGCGCAAGCGCAGAGGATACTCACCCAGCGGGGCATCAGCTGCAATCACCAGAACAGCCTTGATGTGCTTATCACTGACCTTCTCCAGTGATTTGACCGTCACCCCGCTTTTGTAACAAATCAGCTCTTGCGGCTCAAACATCCGCTTGCCACGGAGGTCAACCTCCACCTCCTCACCACGCATACCTCCACGCGGGAGAACAGACCCAAGCTCCGGGCTAAAAGCATGCAAGCATGTCGTAAACGACCATAATATGGTGCCTGCGATAAAAGCCCTGCGTAGGTTCACTTTAGAAAAATCAAATAAGTAGGTCCTCAATCACGCTGCCACCGTCTACGATTTCTATCGGCCTCCCTCCCGGAGCCATCAGCTCCTTATCCGCATTAATCCCGATCTGGTTATAAACCGTGGTCGCCAAATCAGCAACTCCCACCCTATCCTCCTCAGGCTCGGCGGCCAGGGCATTGGATTTACCGTAAATCAGACCTTTTTGCACACCCCCACCGGCCAGCATCACAGAGAACACCCTCGGCCAGTGGTCGCGTCCGTTATTCTTGTTGATCTTGGGTGTCCTGCCAAATTCCGATGTCAGCATGACCAAAGTGCTATCCAGCATTCCGCGATCCTCAAGATCACGTAATAAAGCCGCGACTGCCTTATCCACAGGTGGGAGGTTATTCTTGATGCCTTCCTTGATATTATCATGGTGATCCCAGCCACCAGCCGTCATTGAGATAAAGCGCACCCCGGACTCAGCCAGGCGTCGTGCCAGCAGCATGCGCTGCCCCGCTTGTGTCCTACCATACATATCCTTGAGCTTGTCCGGCTCCTTGGAAAGATCAAAAGCCTCCCGCGCCTGCTGGGAGGATATCAACTTATAAGCATGCTGATAAAACGCATCCATCGAGTCCAGAGCATCTGAGTTTTCAATAGATCTGAAATGTTCATCTACGGTTTCGAGCAGGGACTTGCGCCTGCAAAAGCGGTCATCACCTACCCCGTCCGGCATACTCAGGTCACGCACCTTGAATCCCTTATTAGATGGATCCGCCCCCAAACCAAAAGGCCCATAAGCCGAGCTCAAGTAACCCGAGTTGGCATGAATGTTCGGCACATTGGGCACACAAACATAGGGAGGCAGGTTATTCTTACTTCCCAGCTCATGAGCAATCACGGATCCCATCGATGGATATTGAATCGCCGGACTCGGCCGGTAGCCTGTAAACATGTTTTGTGTACCCCTCTCGTGCGCGGCTTCACCGTGAGACATCGAGCGGATCACCGTCATCTTGTCAGCCAGCTTGGCGAGTTCCTTCAGATTCTCACTAAACTGCACACCCGGAAGAACCGTATTGATGGCCCCGTAAGGACCCCGGTATTCACTCGGGGCGAGCGGTTTCGGGTCAAACGATTCCTGCTGGGCCATGCCCCCTGGAAGAAAGATCTGAATCACGGACTTGGCTACACCCTCCTTGGACTCATAGTGCTTCTGGGCCCCGTATGCCTGCATCTTGAGGAACTGAGGAAGAGTCAACCCAAGGCCAGCAAGAACACCTACGTGAAGAAATTCTCTGCGTGAGGACCCTGCCCCTCCCCACTATTCGAA
>JBDQHQ010000307.1:0-2757 GCA_040264795.1 Akkermansiaceae bacterium
GATCCAGATAATATTCACCATCAAGCTTGGTGATGGCGTATGGGCTCTTGGGCTCGGGCTTCATGGACTCGCGCTTGGGAACATCAGGGTTGTCCCCATAGATTGCTGCGGATGAGGCAAAGACCAGTTTGCGTACTCCGGAGCAATCGGCTTCCTCAAGGACATTGAGCAATCCGTTGACATTAATCTCCACGCACTGGAAGGGGCGTTCCATGGACGCTGGCACACTCGCTAGCGCAGCAAGGTGGAATACCAGGTCCACCCCTTCTACTGCTTGTTGCACAATCTGACGATCGGTGATGGAACCCTCTATGAAGGTGCAGTCCAATCCGTGGAGATTGTGTAAATGACCGGTGCTAAGATTGTCGAGCACACGGATTTCTGAGGCAATCTGTTGGTAGTGCTCAACAATATGGGAGCCGATGAAGCCGGCGCCCCCGGTGACGAGAATCTTCATGCGGTCAGGTTAAAACGAGTCACGCAAAGATGTCCAATGGTATGGTGGTTTTCCACTGGCCACGGGTGAAGTCTGGAAATTCTTGAGGCATTCCATCCTCGGCGACAGATTTTCGCGACAATGGGCAGACCGAAGACCAGAAGGCTCCCTCGTAGATATTTTGGTCGAGCGCAAGACCTTGTCTAAGACACTCAATTATGCGGAAGTTCATGATGGCGTCCATGCCGCCATGGCCACCGTGTTTTTTTGCGATATCCTGCATCCGCAAATAGAGAGGGTGGTCGAAATGCTCGTAGAAAGCCTCGAAACCACCATCCTTAATCCAGCTGTGGTAGTTTGATGACTGGTTCGGTTTGTCTTCAGGTAGTTCGAGAAGTTTGCGCAATACCGGGGTAGCGTTTTTCCAGCAGTATTCCAGAGCGATACGAGCCGGGAAGCTCGCACCGGTTCCATGGGTGCCTTGGATCAGGTTGTGACGACTGTAGGGTCTGGGACTACTTTCATCCCACTGCACCATGATGGTCCGACCGAGAGCGGTCTTGATGATGGATGTGTTGATGTCGCCTCCCTTAGAGAAATCCAACTTTGCGGACTTGGAGTCCTGACCTAGCACCCTCGCTGTGTATAGTTCGTGATTCATTGCGCGCGAGGAGAAGGAGACGATCCGCCTGAAGTTGTCATCCCTGCGAGCAAGATTCATGTATTGGGCGATAGGACCCAGGCCGTGGGTGGGGTAGAGGTTTCCGCTCTCGTTGGCCCAATGAAAGGCGCGCCATGAACCTGTGCTACGGCCCAGTTCGTACTCGTGTAATTGAGCGCGAAGTTCGTGGATGTAGGCAGCCTCGCCATGGAGCAGTTCGCCGAAAACTCCCTGACGGCACATGTTAAGGAACATTAATTCCTCTCGACCGTAGTTCACGTTCTCAAGCATCATGCAGTGGCGACGGGTTCTCTCCGAGGTGTCGACGATCTTCCACATATCCTCGATGCTGAGCGCAAGTGGCACTTCCACGAAGGCGTGGGCGCCGGCATTCATGGTGTCGAGGGCAATCGCTGCATGACTTTGCCAGGGGGTGGCGACCCACACCGCGTCAGGCTTGGTTTCAGTAAGCATGCGGCGGTATGCATGTTCATTTCCATGGAATGCCTTCACTCCTTTGTGGCGCTCCGGGTCGGCCTTGAGAGCTGTTTCGACGCCTCGCTTGGCGGCATCCTCGTAGAGGTCGCAGACCCCAACAAGGACCGTTCCCTCAGCGGCCGCAGCATGGGCAAGGTGGGTCGGACCACGCGCGCCCAGCCCGATAATGGCGACTTTCAGGGTCTCTTTTGCATCAGCGGCAAACCCGCCCATGTAACTGGCATGACCGGGCCTTGGAGATTCGGTTTTTTTCACTGTGTTGATCACGTCCATGCGGGCTCAGATTCCGCGGTTGTGGGATGAAGCCTCTGCGTGGATCGGTGAGGGGTACGGTTCGAATGATGGCTGTAATCGTGGTCTCATGTGCTGAAAAAGATTGATGAATTGACTCGAGGAGTACCCGCGTTTCACTCATCTGGCCCGCAATCAAACTGAAAATTTTGCGTTGGGAGACAGTGCCAGAAATTGTGGGACTTCTGCTGGTCCGGAGATTTGATGGAGGTCACACTTGAGCTCAGTAGCCTCGGGTTTTGTTGTACAGACGGAGTAGAGTGTAACATCCAGCCAATGCGATCACCGCAAGCATGATGCCTGTGGCGAGGTTGCCGTAGAGGAAATTTCCGATTGAGAAGAGGCAAGCGTAGATCAGCAAGGTCCCGATGAACACGCACAGGATTTCATAGGGAAGTTCCCAAGCTTTGCCCTTGGATGATCCTTCGATGTCCTGTCCATCCGCCTGGGCCATGCTGCGTAATTTCGCCCAGCCGGGGCCGCCGGGTTTGGTTTTTCGGTAAAAAGCGTAGAGAGTTTCCGTCGGTTCCGGCTTGGTAAGCAGAGTGGTGGTAAGCCAAATGGCTGTATTTAATATGACGGCCAACAACAGGCGGACAGTGCCACCGTCCAGCGAGATGAGTGGTCGTGTATCAGTCCCCCCAAGACTGAGAGCCAGAGAGTCCACGTCTACGGCGAAGACTAGTAGGCATCCGATCACGATTGCACTCACCATGGCAACGATTTCAGTAATCGCGTTGATGCGCCACCAGAACCAACGCAACAGATAGATCGCTCCCGTACCGGCTCCGGATAACAACAGCAGGTCGAAGGCCTGAGTCGCGCTTTTGAGCTGGAGAGCCAACAGCCCGGCACAGATCATGAGCACAAC
>JBDQHQ010000308.1:0-2755 GCA_040264795.1 Akkermansiaceae bacterium
AATGATGAATTCACAAGGTCGTGGGCGTGCTGATAAGGAAAGATCGCCCACAAGTAAAGCAAAGAGGCACTAGCACTCCAGCCGGGCTCGCACCAGCTCGGTCCAGGCAGAGGATTCGGTGGCAAAATCAAACAGCGCGGCACGCTGCTGCACCCCCCTCTTCAAATCGCCATAAAAGGAAGGATCCTCTGCACAGCGCTTCAGCATATCAGCCATCGTACTCGCATCACCACTGGGAAAAAGTCCAGGGTAGTCACGCCCCAGCATCCCTATGTTACCGCGGATATCACTGGCCACCACAGGTAGTCCCATAGTCACTGCCTCACAAATGGCATTGGCCCCTCCCTCAAGGGTTGAAGTATTGAGCAACAAATGCGCCTGAGCCATTTTCCCCATCAACGCATCATGATCCACTTTGCCATACCAGTGAAAATGTCCCACCTCCTCACAGGCCAGGGTCATCTCAGCGGCCAACTCCGCCGGAGCATCACCGTAGCTGCTGATAAAAACGGGGGAATCCTCAGCCAACAAACGCGCCCCCTCAACAGCGAGCTGAGGGTTTTTTACTGCACGTAAATTACCCGCCATGATCACCTCAAAACGATCCCCACTCCCAGGCCGGTGCTTCATTCCATCCCGCAACTTCACACTCGGGAAAATACACTCCGCCTTCTTCCTCAGCTCTGCAGGCAGCGCTTCCAGATCTGTTTCATGCAGCATCACCAAGGCATCTGCCCGCGCCATGGTCCTGCGCGTGTCCGAGCACTCATCCTCCATCTGCGGGTGGTTGATATCAGAACCCGTCACCACCACGATGATCTGGCGTCCCGGGTGGGCCCGGTCAAACTCCGCAACCACCCCGGCACTGCGGCGGGCATTCAGAGCCACCAAGCACCGGGCATCCTCGCCATGGTGACTTCCGCCCTCCACCTGCACCTCAAATCCTGCTTTGCTGAGGATCGACTCGGCACGGTCAGCTGTCACCGAGTTCCCCTGGCCGGTTTGAAGAGGAAACGGTGAATGGATGAGCACATCGATCATAAGCGGGTGGGATTACAGTCTAGTTTTCAGAGCTGAACTGTGAAGTGAAAACGGAATACTTGATTTATTTGTCACAAATCCGCCCTCCACCGGCAATAGGGGTGGAGGCAGCAATCTCCCTATGCTAGGAATGTAGCTGTCTGCATCATCTATCAATCCGAGTTCAAACCATGAAACGATTTCATACGACCATCATCAACGCCCTGCTCATTACCCTCGTGACTGGAAGCGCACTCGCACAAGAGCAACAAAACCCCCGCAGACAAGAGGCCGCAACACTATTAAAAGACGGCGATTACAAGGAAGCCTTTGAGATTTACAAGCAACTACTGGAGAACAAAAACGACCTAAAATCCGCCAATGACCTCTCTCAGGCACACAACTGCCTGCAAAAACTCAACCGCATTGCCGAGGTTGATGCTCTACTGGAGAAAACCGTATTGGCATACCCCACCAATCCCTCACTCCTCGACACCGCGGCCAACATCTACTTTTCCCTGCCCCACTATGGATACATCGTCGCCGGCAAATTCCAACGCGGAGATCACCGGGGAGGCGGTCAGTATGCGGACTGCACGGAGCGTGACCGCGTGCGAGCCATCCAACTTTTTCTGCAGGCCTATAAAAACCATGGCAAACGCGATTTGAACGATCAGCCTCGCCCCGGGAAAATCACCGGAACCAACTCACTTCTCAATCTGGCTGCTGCCATTTCGATGGGGCGCCAAGGAAACAACGCGTGGCGCCTGCAGACATTGACTGATCTTGGCAAACTACCCGCCCATGAAGCCGGCAACCGTTGGCAGCGTGGTGGCCGCAACCCCAAGGGAGCCCCGGTTGATGACAAGGGCAACCCTCTCTATTACTTTGTTCCTGACACCTGGGAAGCCGCCAAAAACGACGGCGAACGCTGGCGCTTTGCCCTTACAGAGGCAGCAAAACTCAATCCAGACTATAATGATCATTGCCAATTGACCTGGGCTGATTTCCTCCATTCTCAATTTGGGGTCAAGACCATGGCCCACTACGGCTGGTTTCGCTCCGTCGACATGGATGACCAGAAAGGCATTCTCCAGCTGCACACCCTCGAGGATAACGAGACCGTCGCGAAACTCGCTACCGGCGTGAAACGCTTCACTCTTCCGATTGAGCAAAATTTCATCACCTTTTACATGGAACTCTGCGAGCGCAACGAACACGCCGCGGACAAGCTGATCAACATTTATCTCGACCGCCGTCAGTACGTGAAAGCCGCCGCTCTGCTGGAAAAAACCATCGCCAGCTTCCCCAAAAGCAGCCGCAGCAAAAACCGCAAGGAACTGCTCCAACAAATCACCGGTGACTGGGGTCGCTTTGGCCAGACGAGCAATGCCTCGCCCGCCGGAAAGGAACCGACCCTGCTCTACACCTACCGCAATGCTAAGACGGTCACCCTTGTTACCCGTGAAGTTGATCTCACCAGCATGGTTGACGATCTCTGGAAATACATTGAGCGCAACCCCGCCAAGCTCGACTATCAGCTCACTGACTTCAATCGGCTTGGTCATGCCTTGGTCAACACGCCTCGCAAAAAATACCTTGGCAAGGAAGTGGGCCGCCGCACCCACACCCTCAAGCCACGCGCCATGCACTGGGACACCAATGCCTCCCTGAGCGTGCCGGTGAGCAAACCGGGTGTCTACCTCGTTACTGCCGAGTTGGAAAATGGTGTCAG
>JBDQHQ010000309.1:0-2753 GCA_040264795.1 Akkermansiaceae bacterium
CGTGATCACCCTTACTGCTACTACTTTTTGCTGAAAACATACGCCAAGCCTAAATTGTGTATTCCAACGAAGACTACCTCCTTGAACTGTTAACAGAGGCCGAGCTGATTACAGCCGATGAAATCGAAGGCTTCCGTAGTGAATTGGAGGAGAAAGAGAGCGTTGTCGAGCGCTTGATCAACAGCAAAAGGCTTACGGAGGATCAGGTGGCCCGGGTATCAGCTCAAAGTGCCAGTATGCCGTTCATCGATCTGGAACATACGCCCATTGCTCCGGATATGTTTGAGCGGATCCCCGACGACATTGCCAAGCGATTTCGCGTTGTTCCGGTTTTTGATGATGGAGTTACTCTCACGGTGGCTGTCGCAGACCCGTTAAATTTTGAAGTGCTCGATGGCCTGCCCCATGTCATCAAACGTGAAATTAACCCGGTTTGTGCTGCAGCTTCTGCAATCGATCTAGCTATTCGCCAGAACTACGGTGGCGAGGTCATCGAAAAAGAGAATGCCGAAGCTGACTTTACCGTGGTCATGGAGGATGGTGCGGAGGATGTCACCGAAGATGACGCACCTATCATCAGGATGGTATCCACGATGTTGCTTGAGGCATTCAAGCTCACTGCAAGTGATATTCACATTGAGCCGATGGAAACTTCACTGCGGATAAGATACCGTGTCGATGGCAAGCTTATCGAGGTGGATTCCCATCCCAAAAAACTTCACCCAGCCATCGTTGCGCGAATTAAAGTGATGAGTGGTACCATGAGTATTGCCGAAAAACGCTTGCCTCAAGATGGCCGCATTCAAATTCGTGTTGCTGGCAAGGAGGTGGATCTTCGTGTCTCATCAGTGCCGAGTAATCACGGCGAGAGCATCGTGATGCGTATCCTCGACAAGAGCGCATTGCTGCTTGGATTGCCTGAACTCGGTTTTTTCTCAGATGATCAGGAAGAGATTGCCGAGCTTATCCGCATGCCGGATGGCATCATTCTGGTTACAGGACCTACCGGCTCGGGAAAAACCACAACATTATACGGCTGTCTTAACACAATCAATAAGCCGGACCGTAAAATTATCACGGTGGAAGATCCCGTGGAATATGAGCTGCCTGGAATTAACCAGGTGATGGTGAAAACAGACATCGGCATGACATTTGCCGCGGCACTACGTGCGATGATGCGCCAAGCCCCCAATGTCATTATGCTTGGTGAGATTCGTGATGAGGAGACAGCAGGCATTGCCATTCAGGCCGCCTTGACCGGACACCTTGTTTTTTCTACCTTGCATACCAATGATGCGCCAGGCTCCATAGCCCGTCTCGTAGATATTGGCGTCAAGCGCTTTCTCATTGCCTCTGCAGTAAGGGCGATTCTTGCTCAAAGACTGGTGCGTAAACTTTGCCCCAACTGCAAATTGCCTGCCACTCTGACAGAGCTTGAGATGCGGGCCCTCAATCTGGATTTACGCCAGATTGCAGAGAGCAACATTATGGGGCCCAAGGGTTGTGAAATGTGCCGCAACCTGGGATATCGTGGACGTATGGGCATCTTTGAGCTCTTTAAGATAGACGACGAGGTTCGCCACCTCATCAACGAGGACCTCACATCTCCTCAGCTGCGCCGGAGGGCACGTGAACTTGGTATGCGCACCCTGCGCGAGGATGGCATTCGCAAGGTCCTCGCGGGAATTACGGCACCGGAGGAGATTCTCCGCGCCACCATTTCAGACAACGACTAATTCACACAAGCAAGCTCGGGCATATCTAACAGTTTAAGCACGAAGATACACAGCATACACTTCACAACACGAACCAGTTTCCATGGACAACACACAGCTTCTCGACATCTTCCTCAACCGGGGCTTGATTGACCAGTACTTGGCTGATGATATTCTTCTGGAGCTTGAAAACAGCGGCAAGGAGGTCGCGGAAATTTTAACCGACTATGAGGTTATCCAAGAAAGGGACGACGTATGGCCCATCATCGCCAACGAGCTTGGAGTAGGCATCATCAAAGACCTCGTTCACTTTAACCCACCACCGGAATTGTTGGCTATCATACCAGGAGGAATGGCCCGATTGCACGGAGCCTTGCCGGTGAATTTTGATAGTCAGGGTGTCACCGTTTGTTTGGTCGATCCACTTAACCCGCAGGTAATCGAGGATTTACGTTTTGCCCTTGGTAAAGAGATCATCCTTGCCGTTGCCCCTAGCCACATTGTTGAGAAAAAGATCAACGAAGCATACGGGGGAGAAGGTCAAGCACTGGATGAAATTCTCAGTCAATTAAAGTCCAACCCGGATCAAAACGAGGATGGCTCGGTTCAAAATGCTGAAGCTGAAGCAAGCTCGGCACCCATTATTCGCTACGTAGATCTGGTCTTGTATCAGGCAATTAATGAGGGCTCATCGGATATTCATTTTGAGCCGTTTGAGCGAGATTTTAAAATTCGCTACCGAGTGGATGGTGCACTTTACGAGATGGCGCCACCACCGCCTCATTTGGCTTTGCCTATTATTTCCCGCCTCAAGGTGATGTCTAACATGAACATCGCGGAAAAGCGTGTTCCCCAAGATGGGCGTATCGTCAAACATGTCGGAGACAAGCAAGTGGATATGCGTGTATCTTCTTTACCTACTCAACACGGTGAGAGTGTGGTATTGCGTATCTTGGATCGTTCTAACGTAAGTATGAGTCTTTCAGAATTGGGTTTACCTAAGGATGTTGATGAGTATGTCAATTACACGATCAAGAA
>JBDQHQ010000310.1:0-2752 GCA_040264795.1 Akkermansiaceae bacterium
AAACCAAATACCTCCAATACGAGTGGAGTAAATGGCACTACAATAAACAGCAGCCACGAAATTTCCGCGAGGCCGATGCGCCCGGCATCACTCAAGCCAAGCAATGGTCTCAGAACACCACGCATCTTATCCCCTATGAAAAAGGCCTGGAACACCAAAAAAGCGTCACACAGCAACAAGGCTTGAACGGAAAATTGCTCCCTATTTTTAGATCCTAACATGATGCTTACTTATTTTAAGCGGACTAGATTACACTCCAGCAAATTTTTGAAGTGATGGCAACAACTTGCTGGCAACAACTTACTTATTCTTGAGCTCTTCGATCTACTACTAATGGTGCCAGTTTGCGCACAAAATCCTCAAGGATTTTTTCTGACTGCTCCAAGTTAAAGACACCCGGACCATCTGGCATCAGGCCTTGGTCCGCATAGATTTTTGTTACGGGGACTGAGAAAGTCGCATAAGCCCATTGCTGATCATAGCCCTTGAACAAACGGTCTTTCATATCCTGAAAGGTTCTCCCGTAATGACTCTCCGTGATTCCTGTATGCCCAAAAAAGGTGTAATACTGAGCACGCATTGCCTCAAAGCTAGACCCATCCTCACGAACCACGGGTTTTTTGCAGACTATTTCTCGCAGCGGCAAATCAGAACCATCGGGAAATACATTCTCCAGCGTAATCGACCGCTCTTTGACGAAGTTCCAACCCTGTGAGCGCAAGCAACGCTCTGGGCGGTGAATGCTGTTATTCAAATCCTTACCTGAGAACACTACTGATACCTCAACAGCCGGATGGTAGGGATGGTCCCGATTGGAATACTGGATACGCTCAAACTCGGTATCCTTGGCCAAAATCTGCAATTCCTTGCCCGTAATTTGCTCTCTTTTCCCGCGCATCGAATCGAACTGCATCGGCAAATGCCGAGTTAGGCAGGAAATTTTCATCGATTCGGATTTCGGCAACATCCAGATCACTGAAAAGCCGATGGCCAGCAATAGGGTCAGAGTATAAATACGTTTGGTGATGGCTTTCGGGCTGTTGCGATCTAGATCTGCCGAAGCTGTCTCTGGATTGTTTTCTGCTACGGAGGTCATTCTAGTGTCAATGAGATGGTTTTGGGGATTGGCTGGGTCGCGCTCGGTCAACTCTGGATTCTTTTACGAACCACTTTTTTGTTTTCATTCCAATTGAGAATTTTGTCGATCAGGAATAGACCGGCCAGTGCGATCGGGAAAAAGAAGAGCAATCCGGCCCAATCATGATACACCCCCGCCGCAAACTTGCTAAAGCCCATCTCAGCTAGGACAATAATGGTAAAGATCCTGAAGAAGTTGGCCACCAATGCCAGTGGTAATGCGCAAGCAAAGAGGAAAGCCATTTTCCATAATTTGGTCTGGGTAAAGTAAGAGTAAATAGCCGAGATCATGACCAATGCCATGAGGGAACGTATGCCGCTACAACCCTCGGCAATGTCCATGCCATCCCAACTGTCTGTGCCGGATTTGATTTCCGTCCCCGCATTAATGAGATCCATACCCATCAGGGTTCCCACCTGATAACATGACTTGGTTACCACAATCTGTAAGATGTTGGTCGCCTGCTGCAAGCCGGGCACAGAAACCGCAAACCACCAGAAAAACGCAGGGAAAAGCATATGGCGTGCAACTTTCCAGCCACAGATATAAAGGGTGCCGCCGAAAATCAAGAAAGGCAACCCGATGAGCGGCAATCTGGGCTGCAGTGTTCTCACCGACACAACGTAGAGCAAGATCACAAACACAACCGCAAGCAAACCCCACTTGGAACCATTGATCGGTTCTGCTTTCATCGTCGGCCATATGCGGTAGACAAAATAGACAAACAGAAAAGGGACCGCCCAGCCATGAGCAAAGTCTTTGCGCCAAGCATCCGCTATCCAGAGAGCAAGCCGCTCCTCAGATGTCGAAGAGTTCGGGTAAATGGGAATAATCAACCAAAATAACAGCATCACAAAAGCAAGAGCTGTTAGAGGTATCAAGTATGAGTGTGTTTTTATAGCCTGTGCCATTTTAAATTCAATTTGGTTTTATATAGCCGTAACGGAAACCCGGATTTTGTTTGCCGGTCATCATTTCATGCCTCCTTTGAAGCTTTATCCATATGGTCCATCTCTTTCTTGGAAGACAACAGGTATACAAAGGTAATACACATAATACCGATGGAATAGATAATGACAAACTCCCAAAACCAATCAAGAGCCCATGCCAAGCCTATGCCGAGGCGATATACCGGTTCATCAATGTAGATGCCCGTCAGTCTTTTGACACGCCACCACAGCGTATGCTCACGTGAGTCCTCCTTAAGTCGATTGGCTTGATGAACTACCAATTCCTTGAGCCACAACAAGACATTGAGTATCGCCCTTGTAATGACAACAATGAGGAGTATCCTCAATGTATAATCAGACTCCGGCTCGACGACTCCTTGATAATAATAGTGCCCGGCACCGTATGCCAGCATGCACGGAAACACCATGCCTGAACTCAGGTCGCATATCTTATCAAGCAGGGACCCAAAGCTGCTCTCCCTGCCTGTGGCTCTGGCTAAAGGCCCGTCCGCGCAATCAAAAGCATAGCCGATCTGTAGGCCGAAAATCACGACAATTCCTGCAAGCCATGTTCCTTGACCCAGATAAACGGCAAGGGCACAGGAACAAAATGTGATCGCTGCTGATGCCAATGAGAGTGCATTGGGCGATATCCCCGTTCTTG
>JBDQHQ010000311.1:0-2744 GCA_040264795.1 Akkermansiaceae bacterium
GACAGCTGATTACGGGCGTGATCAAACTGCTTCCACCATATTAGCGCAGCCGCAAAATCATCTGCGGAAGAATTCTATGCTCTGGAAATGGTTTGGCTGATGAAAGTCCGGTTTTGCTCCAGGCAGTTTCGAAATTGAAATGAATCTCTGCTCAGGTGAATCGAGAATGAAGGTGACATTCAATTTACTCTCAGGACCAAAACCAAATTCCGACTCCAAAAAACGCAGCGGAAGAGCCGCCGCTGCGCACCAGCCACCATCAGGCGAAATTGTGGAGTAGGTTCTCACTCCGGGGACAGGAGTATTTTCGGAAGAAATCTTTACCCGCGGTCTCAGAAAGACAGCACTCCACCATGCCCCATTAGCGGCAAGATTAAACTCAAGATAACGGTCTTCGATCTCATCCTTGATAAATAATTCGGCCACATCGCCGAGCCACAAACCCTCGACAAAGCGATGAGGTTGCGCGTCCGCAGCAAGCACCGCATGTTTGTTCCTAAACACACTGAACCACAAATGGCTTCGGTCAGTTACCAGAGAATAGCCAGGTGGGGTGTCAAACTCGCTACCATACCAATCCCGGTCACTAAATGACCATAAAGGATCATGGGACTCCCAGCTCAATTCCTCCTCGTTTTGTTCAACCCTCATGAATCAGTCGCTGTTTTGTAAGTTCTTTAGCCGCAGCAATAAAGAGATATCTCTGTTTACTGATACATCGAAATGTATAAACCGCCTAATTGTGGCACTGAAATGCCGATTTCGGGCCAAAATCACGAGAAATATGCAAAAAAGTGTGACATTTATTCGACAGGCGTGAAAAAAACTGGTATGGAATGCTTAAATATGTTGTGAAGACCCCGCCTGGTAGTTAATCACTCACATACAATTCCACAACATATAGCACGTCACACCTTACATGCATCCCATCGAATACATTGGTCCCCGCCCTAAGAAACCCACTCGCAAGTCATGGGGCGGTGGTTGGCTGATGGTTTTGTTCGTTGTAATCGGGGTTGGGATTGCAGCTCGCCCATTCATTAGCAATGCTTTAGCAAGCCGAGCACCCGTTACGGAGCAAAGCGTCGATGAAACCGTCGCGTGGCTTGGCAACGTCGAGGGTCCTGGTAATCAGCTTGCAGCGGCCGCACTCATGCGTACCCAGCAAGAGATCGTTTACGATGAGTCTTACTACAACATCAGCTATCCCATGGGGGACGTCCCCGAAAACAAGGGGGTCAGCACGGATTTGGTGATTCGCAGCTATCGCAGCCTTGGAATTGACCTCCAGCTGCAAGTGCATGAAGACATGCAATCCAACTTTAGAATTTATCCCCAATTGTGGGGGCTCAACCAGCCGGACACGAACATTGACCACAGAAGGGTTCCCAATTTACACCGGTATTTTTCCCGACACGGAGAGGAAATTGAGCTGCAGGATGGTGAACTGCTTACCGATGACACCAGGTATGGTGACGTTGTCATATGGCGCCTTCCACATGGTGACACTCACATCGGCATTATCGTTCCCGGACCGGGAAGCCGCAAACACGAGAAGTGGGTTGTGCACAACATCGGCTCGGGCCCTCAATGGGAAAACAAGCTCCTGGATTACCAGATTGTGGGCCAATACCGCTATCACGGCGGCCAAGGCCTAGCGCTGTCTGCCGAGCAATAATCACGGAGGGAGTTTGCTACTCCGCCCATCTTGCCAGCGCCTTGTCGAGAGCAGCTGATTTCTTGACTCTTAAATTCTCCCCTGCCTGGACCGTGGCCCGTTTGCCGGTGCCGCTTTGGAGGTGGATTTCAACAGGTGTCTCGCCCGGATGCTCTGCCAGTATGCTGCGGATCGATTCCAAATCACTCTTGGTATGCCTGGCAAGCCAGAGATTTACTTGCACGGAGCCATTTTGTCCTGCTTTGCGCGCTTTCAACTCCTTGAGCTGAGAGCCTGTGAGGCTCAATGTCTCAGTCCGGTCATCTACCTTGATACTCGCCTGAAGGCGTATCACCTTACCCGACATTAATAAACCGGCTTCTCGAGCCGGAGTGTAGCTCTCCGACCAGCAAACGACTTCACAGCTGCCGGTAAAATCCTCGATATGGATCACACCAAAAGGCTTCCCCGCTCTCGTGACTTTATGTTCCACATGGCGGATCATGCCAGCAAACTTATAGCGAGTTCGCTTGTCTTTGGTATCCAACTCATCGAGAAAACCTATTTTTTCGAAGTTGCCGGAGTCAATCACCCCGCGATACTTGTCCAAGGGGTGGCCACTGGTGTAGTAACCCAGCAGACTTTTTTCATCATCCAGGCGCTCATCCTTCGACCATTCTTGAACATCAGAACCGGAGTGACCCGTCTCCGGCTCACTGGCTGCGCCGGCAAAGTCCATCGTATCAAACAACGAGACCTGGCCCTGGGCTCTGTCTCGTTGCGCCGAGCTAGCGGATGCAACGACCTGTTCTACTCTGGCGAACATACCAGCGCGTGTTTCACCGGTCCAGTCCATGGCTCCTGACTTGATCAAGTTCTCAAGAATGCGCTTGTTCACGCTGCGGGAATCAAGCCTGTTGGAAAAATCATCCATGCTGGCGAAGATTCCATTTTCCTCACGGTCTGCAATGGCTGTGGCCATGGCTCCTTCACCCACATTTTTGATCGCGGCCAAGCCATAACGAATCGCCATTTTCCCTGAAGGAGTGAGTTCGGGAGCAAAGTGCAATTTGGAATGATTAATATC
>JBDQHQ010000312.1:0-2742 GCA_040264795.1 Akkermansiaceae bacterium
GTAATTCAGCAAAACGTTTTTCGCTCAGCCACTTGTCACGCTCAACGTAAGCCTCACGAAAATAGCCGAGGTGAGCAACGGGGCCACCAAAAGATGTCAGCCCCAATTTCAAAGAGACCAGAAAGCATTCCAACACTCCGCGATGCATGTGCTGATAGTAGATTTTTCCCAGGTAAATCCAAAGACCAAATTCTTGTCATTTTCATCATCCCCGCTATCACAAGCCCATGCCTGCCATGTCCCGCTTATTAAGCTGCCCCATCGGCCGCCTACGCATCATCAGCATCACCGAAGCCATCTCCTACCTGATCCTTCTTGGTATCGCCATGCCTCTTAAGTATATTTGGGGTGACCCCACCTCGGTGCGTATTGTCGGCATGATACACGGTGTTCTTTTTTGTATTTTCTGTGCTGCTCTGCTCAACGCCAAACTCAGCCAGAAATGGAAGCTCCTGCCTCCCTTCTGGATCTTCATGGCATCTCTGGTTCCCTTTGCTCCGATCTGGGTGGAAATCTGGCTGAAAAAACAGATGGCACCTGGCAAGTAGCCATATCGCAGCCACAAAAAACCGGCGGCATGCTATGCACACCGCCGGTTGAAAAATTCGACAGCCTTGGGCTGATTAACGTGAGTAGAGTTCCACCACGAGCTGAACATTGACCTGGTGGTCAAAGTCCTCGTTCTCAGGAACGCGGCTAATGCTGCCCTTCATCTCTGCACGGTCCAGTGTGAGCCAGTCCTTGAGTGGAACTGCCTGGGTAAGATCCATGTAACGCAGGCCGAGCTGCTGTGAGCTTGGCTTGTCTTGCACCGTAATGACGTCCCCTGGCTTGCATTGATAGCTTGCGACGTCAACGCGCTTGCCATTGACCTGGATGTGACCGTGGTTGACCATTTGGCGTGCTGCGGAACGGGTATTACCGAAACCGAGGCGGTAGCAAACGTTGTCAAGGCGGAGTTCAAGCAGTTGGCAGAGAACCTCACCCGTCACTCCGCGGCGGCGGCTTGCCTCTGCGTAGTAGAGACGGAATTGCTTCTCAAGAACACCAAACTGGAAACGAAGCTTTTGCTTCTCTCCAAGTGCGACTGCGTAGTCAGACTTCTTGCGGCGACCTGCGCGGACACCGTGCTGCCCTGGAGGGAATGCGCGGCGTTCGAGGGCTTTGGAAGGACCGAATAGGGCGACGCCGAAACGGCGGCTGATTTTATCTTTGGGGCCAGTGTAACGAGCCATGATATGAAATAAGTTAGAAAGTTAATAAATTGATGATGAATTACACGCGGCGGGCCTTCTTTGGACGGCAACCGTTGTGCGGGATCGGAGTGACGTCCTTGATCGCGGTGATGTTAATCCCGAGACCTTGAACGGCACGAACCGCAGACTCACGTCCGGAACCAGGTCCCTTGACGCGGACTTCCGCTTCTTTCAAGCCGTGGCCCATAGCCTGGCGACAAGCATCTTGGGAAACCACCTGAGCTGCGTAAGCAGTGCTCTTACGTGATCCCTTGAAGCCCATCTTGCCGGCACTTGACCAGCCAATGGCATTGCCGTTGACGTCCGTTACACTCACAAGCGTGTTGTTGAAGGTAGCGGTGATGTGCACCACGCCGGTCTGGACATTCTTGCTCTTCTTGGCCTTGTGAATGCGGATTTGCTCCTCTTCACCACCAGCGATTTCAGCAAAGATATCGCGTTTTTTCTCAGGGGCCTTGGGAGCCTCCTCAGCGGCTGCCTCCTCAGTGGCTTCAGCTGCATTTTCTTCTGCGGGAGCTTTCTCCTCAGCAGCGGGTGTCTCCTCTACTTTGGGTGTCTCCTCGGCTGCAGGTGTTTCAGCAGCGTCGTCTTTAATTTCTTCTTCGGACATGATAATAAATAGTTAGCTCAGTGAGTTATTTGACGACTCCAACGGTGCGCTTCTTGCCCTTGCGGGTGCGTGCATTGGTACTGGTGCGTTGGCCACGCACGGGAAGACCAACCCTATGGCGGATTCCGCGGTAGCAGTTAATAGCCTGCAAGCGCTTCATAGCTGCCTGCTTTTCACGGCGAAGATCACCCTCAATGAGGATGCCTTCAGAGGTGATGACTTGAGCAATCTTGACGAGTTGCTCTTCAGTGAGTTGACCGGTGCGGATGTCAGCATCCACGCCTGCCTGCTCGAGAATGCGTTTAGCCGTAGTAGGGCCAACGCCATAGATGTACGGAAGAGAAGCTTCGATGCGCTTCTCATTCGGAATTTCAATACCGAAAATACGTGCCATATCTTGATGTAGGTGGTGTTGTTATATCGTTGTTTGGCGCGCTCATACCAAGAGTTCACTCACAAGGAGGCCTGGGTATGATAGTCCGTTCGGACAATCCTGCACGCTGCGCGGGGAGGGGTAGATAGCAGACAAGCGCCATCTGGCAAGCCAGAATTGACAGTTTTTCTCTAAAAATGGGGCTTTGCGGCGCTTTTATGAGCCCAGGCCATCATTTCGTGCAAAATCCCTTATTACACAGCGGTATCATAACCGCATCATAGACCGACTGTGTCGTGGTGCCTGCGGCAGAACCAAGAACAGCAGCCGCAGGTGCCCCCGCATACTCGTGATAGACACCGCGCCCCCATCTCCGTGATAATGTCACTAATAAGCTGAAGACCGCGCATACCCTAAAAAATGGGGATGCAAAGTTTGGCCAATCTATGATACTTAATCTCCCTCACAATACTTCACTGTCCAGCAACACAACACCTTAGCAC
>JBDQHQ010000313.1:0-2736 GCA_040264795.1 Akkermansiaceae bacterium
GTTCGTTAATGCTGAGGGGCCAAACAACAACACTCTCACTATCAGCCCCATTTCGGATCAGAACAATGCCGTCACAGACTCCATAAGCCTCCAGGTTAATGCTTCTGATACGAATGGCAAAACCCTCAGCTACAGTGCCAACGGCTTACCTGCAGATGTCTCCATCGATTCTAGCTCAGGTCTGATCTCTGGTTTCATCGCCAGTGGTGCTGACCTTAACAGCCCGTATGGCGTAACTGTGACTGTTACCGATGATGGCAACCCACAGGCAAGTGCGAGCACTTCCTTTGTTTGGACAGTGAGTGGTGAACCAAGCAACAAGGCACCCGCCATCACACCAACTGCAGACCAGACCAATACCGTAACCGATACAGTAAACCTCCAGATTACCGCCACCGATCCAAACACTGACGACACGCTGTCCTACAGTGCTGCAGGGCTGCCTGCAGGACTCTTCATCAATACAGCCAGCGGATTGATCTCCGGTAACATCGCCAGTGATGCGGAGCTCAATAGCCCATACAATGTGACTGTCACCGTGACCGATGATGGTGAACCGCAAGAAAGCGCCACCTCCTCCTTTGCTTGGACCATCAACGCCCTTCCTCCAGAAACCGAGCTTCTCTTCAGGATCAACTGCGGCGGTAGCCAGCTCAGCTCGATCGATGACGAGCCCCTTGACTGGAGTGCTGACAGCTCGGGCAACCCCTCTGCTTATGTCAACAGTAGCGATACCAACAACACCTTCTCGACGAGTAGTCCCGTCACTACCGCAACATCGGTTCCCGTTGGTGTGCCGTTGGCTCTTTTCCAGAGTGAACGTTGGGATAGTGGTTCCTCACCCGAGATGCAGTGGAACTTCCCGGTGAACAACGGGGAATACGAAGTACGTCTCTACTTTGCGGAAACCTACTCAGGCACAGGATCACCCGGTCAGCGTGTCTTTGACGTTGCGATTGAAGGTAATATCGTCCTTGATGATTACGATGTCGTTGCCGATGCAGGTGCCATGTTTGTCGGTGTCATGCAAAGTTTCCAAGTGGGTGTGAGCGATGAATCACTCACCATAGACCTGCTTCACGTAATCGAGAACCCGGCCATCAAGGGCATTGAGATCCTGCAAATAGCCACGCAAGGCCTGGCCTCGACCAACATAAGCGCTGCCTCAGACGAGGTGACACCGACTGCTACTCTATCTAGTGACATCCATACCGGATCTTCACTGGAGCAAATATACCTTCCCTCCAACAATGCAGACACTGATGGCGATGGAGTAGCTGACACCCACGATATCTTTCCAAGAGACCCAGACATCACGACGATCTCTGATTATATCAACCTCATCATCAACTACGTTGTCGATGACAGGGTCATCTTTGATTCGGACTGGAAGGAGCCCGAGAATGAGGCCGAGTTTGTTGCCAAGCTGGAAGCTCTACTGGCAATTGTGATTGCTGCCGAGCAGGCACAGGACAATGAATGGGCAGCTCTGCTCTATCTGGAGGCCCTCAAAAAGCTTGGTGATGAACTGATAGTGAGAACAGATGGACTTCACAACCTCGGTTCACTGGCTAACGACTGGGTTACTACTCAGGAGGCACAGGATTTGATCCATGCCGATCTAATCCTACTCAGTGAGTATCTCTGGTTGAGTGTGCGATAAAGCCTTTCTACCACAAGAGCACAGGCATAAGCTCATGCCTGTGCTCCACTGTGGCATGACTTCCTAGTTAGCGCTGGAATTATGATCTTTGTAGCCCTAACTCAATCCACCAGACCCATTGCCTTGGCTTTATCCATCGGAATTGCCTTGGCCTGACATACCTGCTGCCAGCCGGGAAAATTCCACTTATTGGGGAAGCCCCTGCATTGTGCCGGTTTTACAGGATTGATCCGGCAGGCGTTGCTATCGAGCATGATGCACTCATGATTCTCTTTTTCCAGCAGGGAGAGCCCGGAACGGTTCGTTCGTAAGCGGGTGAATTGATCGATAAATGCCTGAGTCTCCATACCCAGAAAACGTGCAATATTCTCGATCTCCTCGTCTTCTACCCGCACATCTCCTGGCCATTTACAACAGGCCGTACATCGATCACATTGATACCAGACCTCAGACATTTTAGAAACTGCTTCGCGCTATCAACACACCCAGAGCTCTCTCGCGATCAAGATGTCGGAATACGGAGTTTTTTGCCTAAGACAATGACCGTGTTGCTCATACTGTTGGCGCGCTGAATTGATGATACTGAAACATCATATTTGCGTGATAGACCGGATAATGTATCACCTTTTTTACCCGTGTGATAACGGTATGATGGTGCTGAGTAGGTTTTTTTCATCTCGGGCACTGGTGCAGCTTGTGCCTCCACGATCTGACCATGGCGATTGATCGAAGGTCCGCTTGGCATCGGATTTGCTCCTCCGATCGCCAGATAATGCTTATTCACCTTGGCAAGGAACCACTGCCACTTGCCTCCGGGTCGACCGTTGTCGAGCAGGTAGTGCGGGCAATTCTTGTGGGGCTGATTCACTCCCCTGCGAGGCCAATGGTAATGGGGCACAACATTGCGCAATGAAATGTTGTGCTTTTGCATCAGGTAGGCGGTCAATTTGGCAGTTCGCTCAAGCGTGGCCGATCTACTGTTGCCCTTGTTTTCACACATTTCGATACCGATGGAGTAGCGATTACCCGGCCCACTGAAATCAGCGTGTTCACCCTGCTCATTAGTCGGTAGA
>JBDQHQ010000314.1:0-2734 GCA_040264795.1 Akkermansiaceae bacterium
AACCACTATCAGACCATTCACAACCTCTACCGCGGTGAGCCCACCTCCGGCCTGCTAGGACCGGTGAAGTTGATGAAGTAGCATTGAATCCATGTAAAAAACACAGATGGCACCGATGACCACAGATGCACACGGATCAAATCATCTGTGTTCATCCTTTTACATCTGTGCTCATCTGTGTTGAAGAAACACCAACTGCCAACCGCCAGCCGCCAATCATGAAATACCTAAAATATATCACCCTCTTCTTTCTGCTCACTCAGCTCACCTTTGCCGACTGGCACGCCTCATGGATTGGTGTGGGTAATGGTAAACCAGCGGCAGACATCAAAATACTTACAGCACGCTATCAGGCGGTGGGCAAAGCTGATCAGCACGTGGACCTACTCGGCAAAATCGAGGCGCAAATCAAAGGGGGAGATCATGTCATAGCGGCGACCAATGAGTATGCCGGTAAGGACCCGCTTCATGGCACGGAAAAAACCCTCGAGATCGAGTACAGCCTCAACGGAGTGGCCAAAAAACTCTCGCTGAAGGAAGATCAGGAAGTGGATCTTCTCACAGGGGCGGCACCTGACAACAAAGCGGCGAACAACAATGGTGCCAACCAATGGATCTGCTACCGCAAAAAAGTCACCCTTGCCAAGTCTGCGGACTCTGCCCTTGCCAAAATTTCTGCCGACTCCAAGTACTGGCTTTGGATCAATGGCAAGCTGATCGTCTTTGAAGGCCAGCTCAAGCGCGGCCCCAACCCGAACGACACCTACTACGATGTGGTGGACCTCAAGTCCCATCTGGTGGAGGGCGAGAACACCATAGCCGTCTTGCTCTGGTACTTTGGCAAGCACGGCTTTAGCCACAAGAGCAGTGGCAAGGCGGGCTTCCTCTTGGAAGCGGATATCGATGGCGACAAGCTCCTCAGTGACGCAAGCTGGAAGGTGGCCAAGCACCCCGCCTATGGCAACACTGCAGCACCGCTTCCCAACTTCCGCCTGCCCGAGTCCAACATCCGATTTGATGCCGGCAAGGATATTCCCGGCTGGCAAAATCCCGGCTTTGACGACTCCGCGTGGGAAGCAGCAGCGGAGCTGGGCAAGGCCCCCTGTGCCCCGTGGAATGAGCTCGTCGAGCGCCCGGTGCCACTGTGGAAAGACTTCGGCCTCAAGGAATACACCAACGCTGCCGAGCTTCCCAAGGTGTCGGATGGCTCAGTGATTGTGGCCAAGCTGCCATACAACGCCCAGGTCACCCCTTACTTGAAAATCGAAGGCCCGGCAGGCAAGCAGATCGACATCCGCATGGACAACTACCAGGGAGGAGGCACGCCCAATGTCCGGGCAGAATACATCACCCGTGAAGGGGTCCAGGAGTATGAAAGCCTCGGCTGGATGAACGGACACGAGATGCACTACAAGATACCCGCGGGCTTCAAAATCCTCGCCCTCAAGTATCGTGAGACTGGCTACAACTGCGAGTTCACCGGAACCTTTGAGTGCAATGATGAGTTCATGAACCGCTACCGCCAGAAGGCGCTACGCACCCTCTACATCACCATGCGCGACACCTACATGGACTGCCCGGACCGCGAGCGGGCGCAGTGGTGGGGAGACATGGTCAACGAAATGGGCGAGGCCTTCTATGCGCTCGACACGCGTGCCAATGGGCTGGCAAAAAAAGGCATTCTCGAGCTCGCCAACTGGCAGCGCCCGGACCACACCATCTACTCGCCGATTCCCGCTGGTAATTGGGATCGGGAACTGCCCATGCAGATGCTCAACTCCGTCGGCTACTTCGGCTTCTGGACCTACTACCTCTACAGCGGTGACCTTGAGACCATCCGCAGCGTTTACCCACGGGTCAAAAACTACCTTTCCATTTGGAAGCTCGGCCAAGACGGGCTGGTCATACCGCGCAAAGGTGGCTGGACCTGGGGTGACTGGGGCAACAACAAGGACATGACCATCCTCTACAACGGCTGGTATTACCTCGCCCTCAAAGGCCAGCTCAAGATGGCTGAGGCCGTGGGAGAAACCGGTGACCTTGCTGAGGTCAAAAGCAAGATGGCGAGTATCGAGGCGAACTTCAACAAGACCTTCTGGACCGGCAAGGAATACCGATCCCCCGGCTACAAGGGCCAGACCGATGACCGCGCGCATGCCCTGGCCGTTGTTGCCGGCCTCGCCAAAGCTGACCAATATCGCGCGATTCGTGAGGTCTTCAAAACCCAGGAACACAGTAGCCCCTACATGGAGAAATACGTCGGTGAGGCCCTCTACATGATGGGGCTCGAAGACGACGCCATCGTCCGTACTAAAAAACGCTTCAAGGCCATGACCGACCACCCCTACACCACACTCTGGGAAGGCTGGGGGATAGGCAACAAGGGCTACGGTGGCGGCACGATTAACCACGCCTGGTGCGGTGGGGCACTCACCTTGCTGTCCCAGTATGGGGCAGGGGTTGCCCCGCTCACCCCGGGCTACGGCACCTACCAGGTGGCTCCCCAAATGGGCAGACTGCTCAGCCACATCAAAACCACCGTGCCCTCGGTCAAGGGTGACATTCACATTGAGCTCAAACGTGAGGCCCAGAGCCTCTCACTCGATCTGGACTCACCGGCAGATACCACTGCTGTTATTGCACTGCCCAAGCTTGGCAACTCAATGGTGACCAAAGTTCTCGCGGGAGACGAAATCATCTGGCAGCGGGGTAAGGCCCAAAACCTCTCCACAGC
>JBDQHQ010000315.1:0-2718 GCA_040264795.1 Akkermansiaceae bacterium
TCACAAACCATGTCTCCCGAAGAACAACTCACCGTGCTGACTGCCGGCGCCGCCAAGGTGCTCTCCGAAAAGGAACTGCTCGAAAAGCTCAAATTGGGTCGCCCCCTTCGCATCAAGCTCGGGGTGGATCCAACCGCACCCGACATCCACTTTGGTCACACCGTGGCACTCGAAAAATTGCGTCAGTTCCAGGAGCTCGGCCATCAGGCGGTACTACTGATTGGGGATTTCACCGCCACCATCGGCGATCCCTCGGGCCGCTCGGCCACGCGTCCGCCGCTCACCCGTGATGAAGTGCTGGCCAACGCCGGGACCTATACCGATCAGGCCTTCAAGATCCTCGACAAGGACCAGACCGAGATCGTCTACAATGGTGACTGGTTCCGCAAGATGAGCTACGAGGAAGTTCTAAAACTCAACTCGCGAGTCACCATGCAACAGATGTTGCAGCGAGAGGATTTCAAAAACCGCATCGACAAGGGGCAAGAGGTGAGGCTGCACGAGCTGCAGTATCCCATTATGCAGGGTTGGGATTCGGTGGAGACCCGTGCCGATGTCGAAATCGGCGGCACTGACCAACTATTCAATATTCTCGTCGGCCGCGACTTCCAGAAAGAGGAGGGACTGCCCCAGCAGGTGGTCATGGTCTTGCCTTTGCTCGAGGGGCTTGATGGCGTGCGCAAGATGTCAAAATCCTACGATAACTACGTGGGTGTTTCCGATGAGCCGCAGGAAATGTATGGCAAATTGATGAGTGTGTCCGATGAACTCATGGATCGCTACTACCAGTTGCTACTCGGTGAGGAGCGTGACTCTTCCCAGCATCCCATGGATGCCAAAAAGTTCCTAGCTGAGCGACTCACAGGCCGTTATCATGGTGAAGATGCGGCCAAGGCCGCGCGCGCCGATTGGGATCAGCGTTTTTCCAAGCGCGATCTTGCTGCCGCCGACCTTCCTGATTTGCTGCTAGCTGAACTTCCCGGAGATGTCACTGTTCTCAGTGTAGCCGCACTTGCATTTGAGCGTTGCTACGGCATCAAGAAGTCCAACGGCGAGCTGCGCAAGCAGTTCATCATTCCGGGTGCGGTGCAATTGAACAGTGTCAAGTTGACGGATCCGGCCGCGGCCTTCTCTGCGGAGGCGGGTGACGTGTTAAAGCTATCAAAGAAGCACGCGGTGAAGTTCAGTTGATCGAATCACTGAAATGATCCCAGCCGCCTTCAAGCTGTTCGCCTGCATGCTCGGCGCACATTTCGCCAATGACAGTGAGCGCCAGATCGGGGAACTTTCGGCGCCAGGCTTTCCTGAGTGAATTCACCCGATCAGCTCCGATGGTGAAGAGCAGTTCGTAGTCCTCGCCGTCCGTCATGGCCTGCGTGGTGGAGCAGCCATCGGAGCAGGGAATGGCATCGTGCCGGAGTTGGAAGCCGCAGTTGGATGCCTTCGCTAGGCGAGGCAAATCCCTGGCCAAGCCGTCGGATAGGTCCATCATTGCATTGGGCTTGAAGTGCTCCACCAGCCAGCGAGCCTCCCCAAGCCTGGGTGAGAAGTCGAGGTGCTTGCCGGTAATGGAGCCACCCAGTTCACTGGTGACCAGAATGGCGTCACCAGCTGTGGCATGGCTCCGAAGAACCAAATGATCGCGTTCCACCTTGCCACTGGCGGCCACCGAAATAACGGCGGGTGAGCCTTCGGGGCTACTGCTGGTTTCCCCCCCAACAATAAGACCTCCATGGGTTCTTAGGCATTCCCCCATGCCCTGATACAAGGCGGTGCACCAATCGAGCGCCGTTTTTTTTGGGATGACCAGAGTGATCATGAACTCCCCGGGCCGCCCTCCCATGGCTGCAAAATCGGAGAGGACACGGGCCACGGCTTTGTGGCCGACACGCTGGGGCGATGTGTCAGCGGACCAATGAACGCCCTCGACCATGGCATCGGTCTTGAGTAACGCGAGGAGCCCTCCCTCTCGCTCCACGACTGCACAATCATCACCAGGTCCGGCAGTGCCCTGCGCAAGGGGTACCTGCTTGAGCAGTTCTTCTATCAGGTGATCCTCATTCATCTCCAGGGCACTTCTTCATGGGAAGACCTGAAGGCCGGGAAGAATGGCCGATGGGATCTCCATGTTGCGGGTGGCAAGTTGGGCAAAAACCGTGGTGGCATTGAAGCAGAAGTGCACGGCAATGGGTGCCCAGATGGAGCCGGTCAACTCGTAGAGCCATACCAGAATAGCTCCTAGCAGAAACAAAGGCAGGGCCACGGCCAAGTTGCCATGGGCAACACTGAAAAGCAGAGAGGAAAATAAGGCGCCGACCCACACGCCGCCGTACTTCTTTAGGATGGGATGAAGGTAGCCGCGGAACACGACCTCCTCGCAGACGGGCGCAATCAGGGTGGCGGTGATGACCAGCAGGATTAGCACCACGGGGTCCCGGCCTTCCTGCAGCAAGCTGACTGTGTCCTGAATGGTCTCCACGCCGAGTGACTCCATCCATTCTAAATAGCCGCTGAGTTGGATCAGCCAAAAGATGACCAACATAAAAATGACCACGCCTGGTCCGATTAGAAAAAGCCATGGCCAGGCTTTCCAACGCCAACCGAGCCATTGGTTCGAGTTTGTGAGTCGAAGTGCCAGCCTGCAGACCACGGCGGCAAGGATGAGCTGGAAGACCATGCTGAAAATCAGGGCGCCCGCCGTGTAATCCTCGGCATCCA
>JBDQHQ010000316.1:0-2704 GCA_040264795.1 Akkermansiaceae bacterium
AGTCCAACCACATTGTATACGCTGGCAAAGTTCTGGCATCCCAGCAGCAGGTCTTTTGGAAAGTGCGCGTCTGGGATCATGAGGACAAGCTGTCCCCATGGAGCAAGCCGGCTATCTGGTCGATGGGTCTACTCAAAGAAAGCGACTGGCAGGCGCAGTGGATCGGCCACGACAATCCTGGAAAAATAACACCGACCCGTGAGGCCGAGCTCGGCGGCAAAGGGCACAAGATCACCATTCTCAAAGCTCTCTACGGCATCAAGGGTAATCCGAAGAAGCAAATCGACATCAAGGATAAGCTACAGGCCCATGCCGATGCGGGGAACTTGAGCTTGAAAGTCACCAATGAGTTCGCCGGCAAAGATCCTGCCTATGAGGAGAAAAAAGTGCTTGAGGCGGAATGGCTGGTCGATGATTGGAAGTCAGGATCAGTCATCGATGAGAATGCGATTTTTGACCTCACCATTGGCAGGCCCAAGCAGTATCTGCCAGCACCTTATCTGAGGAAGGAATTCAAGGTTTCCACGGGTGTAAAGCGGGCGATCGTCTACGCCACCGCACAGGGAATCTATGAGCTCAGCCTCAATGGCCAGCGAGTGGGCAATGACGTCTTCATGCCGGGTTGGACAGACTACCGCAAACGCATCTACTACAGCAGCTATGATGTCACCGATCTCCTCAAAGAGGGTCCCAATGCCATCGGCGCCATTCTCGGAGACGGCTGGTTCAGGGGCAACATCAGCTGTGTGGGTCAGAATAAATACGGCAACAAGCTCTGCTTCAAAGCGCAGCTGCATATCGATTACGAGGATGGCACTTCCGAGACCATTGCCACGGACCCGAGTTGGAAAGCCTCTTACGGCCCGATCATCGAATCCGACATGCAGGCGGGTGAAGTTTACGATGCCCGCCATGAAATGCCCGGCTGGAATACTGCTGGCTTTGATCAAAGCAACTGGTCACCCATCGTGACCGGTTCATCCATCAAGCCCCTCATCCAGGCCTACCCCGGGGTGCCCGTGCGTGCTGTTAAAGAGCTGCCCGTCATCAAAGTGACCGAGCCCAAACCCGGCAACTACGTTTTTGACCTTGGTCAGAACTTTTCAGGCTGGGCACGCCTGAAGGTCAACGGCCAGGCGGGAGACAAAGTGAAGATGATCTTTGCCGAGATGCTCAAGGATGATGGCACGGCTTACACCATCAACCTGCGCTCCGCTCGTGCCGTTGACACCTACATCCTCAAAGGGGGTGGGCAAGAAGTCTGGGAGCCGCGCTTCACCTTCCATGGTTTCCGCTACGTGCAAGTCAGCGGCCTCAGAGAAAAGCCCAATGCCAATACCATCACCGGTGTGGCACTCTACTCGGATTCACCCGAGGCCAGCTCCTTTGAATGCTCAAACCCAATGGTCAACAAAATCTACCAGAACATCATCTGGGGTCAGCGCTCTAACTACCTCGAAGTCCCTACCGACTGCCCGCAGCGCGATGAGCGGCTCGGCTGGACGGGAGACACCCAGGTCTTTATCCGCACGGGCACCTATAACCAGGATGTCTCCGAGTTCTTCACCAAGTGGATGATCGATCTGATGGACACCCAGAACCGACAAGGCCTGTTCGGCAATCAAGCTCCGGTCTTCCATGGCCACGGTGCTGCGGCATGGGCATGTGCCGGCATCATCTGCCCGTGGACGATCTGGAAAGTCTACGGTGATACCCGCATGATCGACACCTACTATGACGCCATGGTCCGTTACATGGATGCCTGTGGCAAAGACGGCCTTGGAGGTAGAAAGGCGCACACCTGGGGTGACTGGCTCGCTCCCGGTGGCAGGCCGCCGACAGCACTTATCTCGACTGCTTACCATGCCTACACCACCAGCCTGATGGCGGAGATGGCAGCAGCACTCGGTAAGCTGGATGACGCCAGCAAGTATAATCACCAGTTCCAAGACATCCGTGCTCACTTCCAGAAAACCTTTGTCAAAGCCGATGGTAAGATTGAGAGCGATCTGCAGACCGCCTATTGCATGGCGCTCTCTTTTGATCTGTTGAAAGAAGAGCAGCGCAAGCAAGCCGAAGTGCATCTTGTTGAGCGTATCAAAAAAGATAACTACCACCTCTCTTCCGGCTTTCTCGGCATTCCGATTTTGTTACCTACACTCACCGAGATGGGCCGCAGTGACTTGGCCTACCGCATCATTCAGAACACCACCTTTCCGTCATGGGGCTATTCCATTGAGCAGGGTGCCACCACCATCTGGGAACGCTGGAACAGCTACAGCAAGGACAAGGGTTTTGGCGATGTGAAGATGAACTCCTTTAACCACTACTCACTGGGTGCCTGTGGTGAATGGATGTTTGGCTCCATGCTCGGTATTGAAACCGATGGTGCCGGCTTCCGCGCGCTCACCATGAAGCCCGAGCTCGGTGAGGGTATCAGCTGGGCCAAGGGCCATTATGATTCCATCAACGGCCGCATTGGCAGTGACTGGAAGGTTGCAAACAATGACTTCCACTGGAACATCACCGTGCCGGCCAACACTACCGCCACCGTATTCATTCCAGCCGTGGACGCGGCGGCCGTCACCGAGTCCGGCAAACCCGCCTCTGAGGCTGAGGGAGTGAAGTTTGTTCGGGTGGAGAACGGCCGGGCAGTTTACGAGGTTTCTGCAGGGAGTTACGCCTTTGTCTCAGCATCTTATCC
>JBDQHQ010000317.1:0-2673 GCA_040264795.1 Akkermansiaceae bacterium
ACCGCCACGGATTTCCTCAATGACGTGCGCTCGGTCACCGGCACCCACCCGAGTGCCTACGGCGGCTGCGCTTTCCGTGATGGCACCTACTACGATGCCATCGTTCCGGCTCTGGTGCAGTTCTACCTGGCAGACCAGGCCTTCATTGACGCCATGCCTCGCCAGATCGACTGGCAGGAAGAAAAAAAGCGCGTGATGGCTCCCGACTTCCCCTTCGACGCCAACAACCCCTGCTCCGGAGGCGTCTTGGAAGCAACCCGGAACTACTACCAGCTCGACCCTCCCCGCGCAGAAGCTCCCGATGTGGTCAAACTCATCCACTGGGGGGCGGGGTATATTTTGATGAAACCCAATGGTCGTGACCCCAGCTCACAGGATGGCAAAGCATCTCGCATTGAGCCCCAAACAGTCGAACAAATCGCCTACGTGCTCTGGGCCTGGCCAGCCCTCAAGCAATGGCTGCCGCAATCCTTCTACGACCGTTGCCGCGACTTCTGTTTTGAGAACTGGGCAAGCTCGAGAAACGACCAAGGAGACAGCTCGCTGAACATCAGCAAACACTGGAGCGCGGCAACTTACATGACTACCGAGTCCTTTGCCCAGAGCATGCACAACCCCGGTAACATGCATCCCTTCAAGGGCCGCCATGCTCCGGGCCACTCGATCGTGCCCAACCTCATCATGCACGAGATCGCCAAACAGGAAGGCAGGGATGACGCCGGAATCTACCTCGATGCCGCCATCAAACAAACCGAGTGGATCATCAAAAACCTCGACTGGAATGACCCACGCACGACCAAAGGCCACCGCCTCAGTGAGCACCGCACCATTCCCAACCTCGTCTGGATGCTACAGAAATACCCAGACCGCGCTCCCGCTGGCTTGAAAGAAAAAATCACCGAGTGGGCAGAGATCGCCGTCAGCCGCTCCCACAACCTCTGGGACTTCCGCAAGTACAGTGACGATATGTGGACCATCCCCGGCATGAACGAGGCCGGCAACTCGCTCGGTCTACCAGCCATCGCCCTCGCTGCTTCATGGGTGGTTGATGACCCGAAGCTCAAAAAAGAACTCGAGCGCATCGCCATCTCATCCATCGACCACCTCTTCGGCCGCAACCCGATGCTCGCCGCATCCACCCCACACCCCAAGCAAGGCTTCCCTGAAATCGAGCGTGGCTGGCCGAAGCTCTACAAGTATGACGTCTGCGCCCGTCTGGAAACCGTGCGCGGCAATCTCGCCACCCTGCCGGGCTCTGAGATGTATCCCTTCTCCCCAGGCCAAAAATTCCGCCACCTTGAGGGCTGGGCCAACTACGGAGCGGCGTGGTGCATCTCGCTCGCTTACCTGCAGTGGGATGATATGCAAACAACCCCAAACTTAAAATAGTCGGAGGTAACTAAGAATCTCCTTCTGCGTCACGTAATGCACAATCTTATGAAAAACCACACACCACTCTTTCTCCTCTGCCTGGCGCTGCTCAGCCCGGGCTGTGGCAAAACAATCCAACAAGAAGAGGGCGCCACCTCATCGGCAGACAAACAACAACCCGCTTCGTTGAAAATCGCCTTTGGCTTCTGCGGCAATCCGCAGCGGCCTTTGCCTATTTTTGATCGGGTGGTCGAGCACCAGCCTGACCTGTTTATTTTCCTGGGCGACAACATCTACGGCGACACCAACGACATGGATCTTCTCAGGAAGAAGTATCAAGTCTTAGCCAAGCAGCCATCCTTTCAACAACTCAAAGAACAGGCAGCGATTCTCGCCACCTGGGACGATCATGACTACGGCAGAAATGACGCCGGAAAAGAGTACCCGCACAAGGAGGCATCGAAGCAAATCTTCCTTGAATTTTTTGAAGAACCCGATGACTCGCCACGCTACCAACACGCCGGTATTTACCATTCTATCTACCACAAAGTCGGGGATAAAACCGTTCAGATCATTCTCTTGGATGGGCGGAGTTTTCGAGACTCGATCGCAAGGAATCGCCAACGCGGAAAAGACAAACACTCATTCTATCCCCTCGACTACTTGCCCACCAAGGATACCAGCAAGACCCTGCTCGGTGAGGAACAATGGGCCTGGCTCGAGCAAGAACTTCTCAAGCCTGCCGACTGCCGTATCATTGCTAGTGGCACACAATTTGGCATCGAATACAATGGGTTCGAAGCTTGGGCAAACTACCCGCACGAGCAGGAGCGCTTCATCCAGCTGATCAAAACGACACAGGCTAACCACCTTTTCTTCATCAGTGGGGACATTCACTACGCGGAGGTGTCCAAACTCCAGCACCCGGATTGCTACCCACTCTACGACATCACCGCCAGCGGGCTCAACCAGACCTGGCACTTTGCCACGCCTAACAAAAACCGGATCGAAGGTCCGATCATGGACAATCATTTCGGCCTACTGACGCTGAACCTCACAGCGCCTGAACCACACGTGACCGCCGAGATCTGGGACATTAGGCACAACCAACGGGTGGAGCACACCATCGCCTTGGAAGAGATCTGCTTCTCCGAACAATAAAACAGAACAACCCTCACGCACGCGGCTTCATCTTCCAAGTGAACGCTAACAAAGCCATCGCCATAAAGGAGCAGGCAAGTATCGAGTAGAGCACGATCTTCCATGCGGTGTCGAGACCATAGACCTCCTTGTAATGCGTGA
>JBDQHQ010000318.1:0-2671 GCA_040264795.1 Akkermansiaceae bacterium
GATGTGAGATCCGCATGCCACGATGTTCACGCTGATTATCACTTGATCACCACGGATCAGGATTATGAGAAGATCATTCACGAGTTCCTGATTACGAGACTACCCAAGAAAGGGAAAAAATAACTTCATGCCTTAACCGGCATCGACCACTGCCATGTCTGTCTCATTTCTACAACAATCTATCCTCTGGGGGTTATTGGCAGTGAGCATCCCCATTATTATCCACCTACTTAATCGTCGGCGTCATCAAACGATTCAATGGGCTGCGATGGATTTCCTACTCAAAGCCTCGCGTGAATCCCGAGGCAAAAAAAAGCTCAAATACATCATCATTCTCACCTGCCGGGCCCTCGCCATCGCCGCGCTGATCTTTGCAGTGGCCCGCCCGCTGGTTGGTGGTTTTCTCAACTGGGGAGGCTCCAACATAGACACGGTCATTCTGATATTGGATCGCTCCGCCTCCATGGAACAGCTCTCTGCAAACAGTGACGAAAGCAAAAGAATCAGAGCTATCAAGAGTGTTCAGCAATCCCTGAAGAGTGTGAACAATCCGAAACTCATTCTCCTGGATAGTGCCACAGCCGAGCCGCAAATCATTCCATCCCCGGAAGCCTTGGCCGAGCTGAGCGCCACCGCTCCGACAGACACCGAAGCATCCATTTCCACCCTGATTACGCGCGCCATTGATCACATTGCTGAAAATTCACTTGGCCGAACTGAAATCTGGTTAGCCTCGGACCTACAGGATTCAGATTGGGCGCCGGAGGATGGCCGCTGGGACGCCGTCAGAGCCGGACTCATTGACTTACCTCAGGAAACCACTCTGCGCGTTATTTCAATGGCCTCAGAGGTGACCGATAACATTGCTATCAAGGTATTGTCTGCGACTAGGAATGGCAATGAACTGGAACTGGAACTGGAAATCACCAGGAGTGACGACAATATCCCTGCGACCATACCTGTTACATACAGCATCAATGACAACCGCAGCTCCGAGGCAATCACCTTCAACGGTCAATTCTATCGCTACAGCAAAAAGCTGAATTTGGGCAACCAAGAGGGCCAGGGCCATGGCTTTGTAGCCATCCCCTCCGATGCCAACCCTCGTGACAACGCATCTTTTTTTGCTTACGGAGAAGACAGCCCGGCAAAAACATACCTCGTATCCGAAGGCGGAGAATCCAGTACATGGTTATCATTGGCGGCAGCCCCCCCTGGCCTCAATCAGAACGAGTGCCTTAAAATCTCAACCCGGCAAGTCGATGAAATCGATTGGCAAGACGCAGCCCTTGTCATCTGGCAAGCTCCACTGCCCACGGGAGCCAATGCGAAACAAATGGAACAGTTTATCGAATCCGGTGGAGCTGCACTTATTTTCCCTCCTCTTGGAGAATTCAAGGACTCCTTCCTCGGTATCGAGTGGGGAGAGCCCTCAAACTCCCCCCAAGGCCAGTATTTCATCATCAGCGAGTGGAATCAAACCGATGGCCCACTTCGCGACGGACAGGAGGGCACCAATATTCCGATGGCAAAACTCAAGGCGATCAAACGTCGTGAGATCATTGGCGAATTCACCACACTCGGAGCATGGAACGACAACAAGCCGTTCCTGGCACGACGAGTCATAGGTGATGGCACTGCCATATTCATTAGCACCCTACCTGATTACACATGGTCAAACCTGGGTGACGCAGATGTCATGCTCCCGGTTGCCCAACGCATGATCAGCTTGGGAGACTCACGTTTCAGCTCAGCATTTGCGGCGATAACTGGCAGTGCCAAGGTCAAGCTTGGCGAGGGTGAGATACGCACCAGACTAGACCAATATCAGAAATCGGAAGCAAGCAACGCAGAGTATGAAGCAGGGGTCTGGAAAATCGGAGAACGTCTTGTTGCCTCGAATCGACCAAACAGTGAGGACGAGTGGTTGATCGTTGAACCAAGCAGACTCAAAGTATTGCTTGAGGGCACGAGTTACAGCCTGTTTGAGGAAACTTCCACATCCAAACCTCTCGTCAGCGAGATCTGGAGAGCTTTATTAATAGCCATGTTGGTTTTCCTCGCCACGGAGGCCGTCCTTTGCCTACCCCCGAAGAGCGCCAATCAAAAAACCTGAAAGACTGATTTCAATCTGTTGAACTTTTCATTCTACAACCTGACATTTTCGCCAAGCCCATTAACATTCGGTTTCGGCATGTGCGCTTTGCTTTTGATCGGTGTTTTGTGTTTCCTCTCCGTCAAGCGCTCCGCAAGAACGGGGAGAACGCTCATCCTCGAGTCACTGCGTTTCCTTTGCAGCCTGATCACCGTACTGATGCTCTGGGAACCCGAATGGCGGACCGTCATCAATCCCACATCCAAGCCCGAGATTGTCATTCTCCATGACGCATCACGTTCCACCAATACAGTGGACGCCATCCTGCCACCGTCACTGAGTGCTAATCAGGAAATCGTATCGCGAGCTGAGTGGATAGAGAAAGCCTTGGCGAGTGATCCATTCAACAGCCTCAAAAAAGACAAGGACAACCGGATTACCGAACTCCCGTTCTCCGCTCCTCCGGAAACCGCAGATCCCGCAAGTCAAGCGCTGGCAGGGACTGACATCCACTCCGCCATCGAGAACACTCTACAAAACCATAATCATTTACGCGCAATCATCCTACTCACAGAC
>JBDQHQ010000319.1:0-2668 GCA_040264795.1 Akkermansiaceae bacterium
ATCCGAGCCCGATCATTGGACACCACCCCCTGGCCCCAAACCCCTGGTTCAGCCAGTCGTTCAGAGAATTGAACCAACTCCCACCTACAAGCCCCGGAAAACCGTAGTCACGGCAGAGCAACAGGCAGCAGCGTCACGTTTCGCACAGCGCTCCATATCTCCACGCCAGCCAAGTGCGCAACAATACGTACGCAAACTTCTGTCGAGTCCGCAGTCCACTCGTCAGGCCATCATCCTGGCTGAAATTCTTGGTAAGCCCAAGTCCCTGCAGAACGGTTAGTTGATCCACGGCATAATATGGGTCTGACAACAGTCGATTCTCGACACCATCTTTTTTTAAGGACAAAATGTTTTCCATGTTACGCCTCATGGATCGTTATATCGGCAGGCAAATTGCTGCTGCCACGGTCTTTGGTGTTCTCGTTCTCAGTGTTCTCCTTTTGATGGGTAACCTGTTCAAGGAACTGCGCCCATTATTGGTCGAAGAGCATGCATCTCCGGCACTCATCCTGCGCTTTATCTTCAGTGTGCTTCCCTTCTCACTGATCTACACCATTCCATGGGGATTTTTGGTAGCAGTACTGCTGGTGTTCGGACGGCTCTCGGCTGAGAATGAGCTCGTAAGTATGCGCATGGCTGGAGTGAGTCTGTTACGGGTTGCAATGCCTGTCTACACCATCGCAGCACTGCTTTGCTGCCTCTGCCTCTGGCTCAACATCAGCATGGCTCCGAAAGCCAAGGATGAAATGAAGTTCGTCCTCTACGAGGCAGTGAAAGCAAACCCCAATGCAATGCTTGACCCGGGGGTAGTGCAAACGCGGTTCCAAGACCAAAAAATATTTGTTGAGGGGCGCAAGGGAGATGTTCTCGAAGGCATGCACCTTTACGCCCTGAACAAGGAAAACGAAACCGGTTTTCCGTCGGCCAGTGTTTACGCCCGCGAAGCCAAACTCAGAATCATTGAGGAAACCAAGCAAATCCGCCTGCATCTCACGGATGCTTACATGGAAGTACGCAGTCCAAGTGGCAAGCGTGAACTCGCCTTCATCGGAGAACAGGAACCCTTGCTTTTCGATTTTGCCGCTGAGCGCAAAAAAAAGCAAAAGGCCAGCCTGATGACCAATACCCAGATACGCCAGGCTCTTGAGCAACAGACCGGCATGGAAGATTCCAAACGCTATCAGTTCAATAATGAAATTCACCGGCGCTACGCATTCTCCCTGGCGTGCCTGGCATTATCGCTCGTCGCCGTGCCACTCGGAATTCAGGCACAGCGCAAAGAAACATCCACGGGGCTTGCCATGAGCATTCTTGTTGGGCTTTGCTACTTCCTCTTCTTCATGGTCGCCGATTCATTTGAGAAAAAGCCGGGCAACACAGCTGTGCTGCTTTACTGGTTGCCTAACGTGATATGCCTGGCACTTGGCATCATGTTGTTTTTAAAAGCACAGAGAAAATAACAAGCCATGACACGTCACATCAAAGCGACACTGCGCAAGGTCAAGCGCGAGACCCTCAGGATTGTCTATGGCAATGGCTTGGATTGGTTTCCTATCAGAAAAACCATCCCCGCCTACAATGGCGATAAATTCACCCATGATATCAAGGCCGCACTCAATGTAGCCTTGCTTGCCCTACCCCAGGGCATGGCTTACGCCGCCATAGCCGACCTCCCCATCTACTATGGAATTATTTGCTCTTCTCTTGCCGCCATTGTGGCACCCCTTTTCTCGAGCTCACGCCACACCATCCTGGGGCCCACCAATGCCACATCCTTCATGGTGTTCAGTTTCTTTGCTGTATCAGCAGGAACATTAGAAAAGTCACCAGAGGCATACATGCCCCTGCTCGTGATCATGGTCGGCATCATGTCTGTGCTGGGAGCACTTTTCAAGGTTGCCGACTTACTTCAATACGTCAGCCGCAGCGTGCTGGTAGGCTACATCACAGGAGCAGCACTGCTCATCCTAACCAATCAGCTCAAGCATCTACTGGGCATTGCCGAGGCTATGAACGACGGCTACGCCGCCAACACCTTCTTTACCATTGCAGAGAAGATGGCGGGGCTTTGGCAGAGCTACCAAATGCAGCCCATGATCCTTGGCGCAGCGACGCTTCTACTCTACGCCATCCTCCAGAAAAAAATCCCCATGCTGCCTAACTTTGCCATCAGCTTAACGCTCTCGGCCTTGGCGGGCTGGATGCTGCGCATGTGGGTGCCCGGTTTTGAATCGATCGAGACCTTTAACGCGTTTCACCTTGATGCCCTCTCTCCTGCGCTGCCCGATTTCAACTGGAATGACATTTCTGCACTCATAGGCGTTGCCTTCGCCATCGCATTTCTCGCCTCCTTGGAAAATACCGTCATGTCCAAATCTCTCGCCAGCCGTTCCGGCGGAAGGACCGATGTCAACCAGGACATGCTCTCTGTGGGCATGGCGAACATTGCCACATCTCTGGTCGCCGCAATGCCCGCCTCGGGGTCACTTACCCGCTCAGCCCTCAACTACGAATCACGCTCCAAGTCGCGCTTTTCATCTATTTTTTGTGGCATTCTCTGCCTCCTTGGCTTCTTTGCTCTGGCTGAGCTTCCGATTGTTGAAAACATTCCCAAAGCCTCGCTGGCGGCTCTCGTCATTGGCATTGCCATCTCTCTTTTCAACTGGAA
>JBDQHQ010000320.1:0-2662 GCA_040264795.1 Akkermansiaceae bacterium
ACCTATGAGAGCCACTAGAGAGAACGTTGACGAGTGGCTTAAGAGTATTGACGAGACGTCGCTCTTTGCTGATGGGTTTGACAGCGCTGTGATTGGGCTATCGCAAGACGGCCACGTAGGTTCCTTTCGGGTATGTTATAGCGGACAAGAAAACCAAGCATATGGGGCGTAATCGTCGGCAGTCAGTCACCGGTCTGGTGGTCAACGACAAGGTGGCACTACCACGTACCCTTCGTAGAACGATGAGGGCTATCCAGCATGATGCCAGAAGGCAGGGCTTGGCGGGAGCAGTTAACCGGTCCGGGCTCGTGGATAGCGAGAATGAGTTCTGGGGGTATCTCGCCTTCAAACAAATGGTCGAGCAAAAGATAGAATAACCAAAATGGGACGCCCCCCTTCTTCATGACCTACGCCGGAGCTACGCAGTAGACCGGGAGCAAGTTGCGCCCGGCATTCAGCGTAGCGTAGGAAACCTATGTCTCACCGCGGCGGAGCGCCGCAGCACGCATATTGCTGACGCAATGTTTCGACGTGTAGTAAGCTAGGTCTCTCCAAAAGGAGGCGTCCATTTGGATGGACTACTGATTGCCTGATAGACCCTTCCGAGGCAATAACAAAAAGTAATAATTTTACCTGCTTTTATGTCGGTACGCAAACATTCGCTAGGATCATTTCTCAGTAATTTTGGCTAACAACATTATATTGCCATTGGTCTTCGAATTGTCACGGCCAATGCCAGAAAGTGAAATTGGGATTTGACCATGCACCCTTGCATTAAATATGAATTCTATCTATGAGCGAAAGATACTGTGAAAAGTGCGACAAGAGTGTCGAGGGCAAGTTCTGTATGGATTGCGGCAAGGAAACTGTCGAGCGTAGGCCAGCGGCAAGCCCTCCCGATCAGACGGCGGCTCCCGCATCGCAAAAAATCATGGCGGGTGGTGATCTGACCCATAATGTCTCTCACACAAACACGACCACGGTCTACAATCAGGATGAAACGAAGCAGGTCCAGACCTGTGCCGTGAGTGGCAGGCAGGCTGAGATCACCAAAGGTCACCGGTGCCCCTCCTGCGGGTTATGGGTGCACGGTGATTATTTTGACCATGACACTAAACTGTGTTCCACCTGTAATTCCAAAAAAGCCAAGGGTGCCCAGCAGACATTCAGGGACAAGGTCAGTGAATTCCTCTCCGATGAGCAAATATCTCAGGATGAAATACAGTTTCTGCGTGATTTTGGAGGACGCCTCAACCTCAGTGTAGCTGAACAGGATAATATGATCGCAACTGTTAAGAAGCAGCGCGTTCAGGATTCCTCGGTGCCACTTAGTCGAATTGAAAAGGTTAAATTTGACAATGCGATCAAGATCTTGCTCGATGATAACCATGAGGATGTTGCACGTGTAGGCAAGGCAGCGGCTCTAGCCAATTTGGAGTCCATCTATGATCGGCACCCGAACAACATCGATGTCGCGGGTGGTTTGTTATTGGCCTATATGATTGCCCCCATGAGCGGCGATGGCAGTCTAAGCCAATCAGAAGACCGATGGGCTGAAAAAGTACACCAACTCGTAAGGATAAGCCCGGCATTCGCGCATGACACCGAGAATAAATATTTCTACATGTGCATGGCCGCCGGTGGATTACTCTTGGTCGATAGAATGGCTAAGCATGTTCAGCAGCATGCTCTTTCAATGATGTCTCAGGAGGAGCTGGCCGCTGTGCCCGAATTGCAGGTAATAGAGACCATGATGCTCAATGCGGATGAATACCGCCTGATGGACCAACTCAATATCGAAGCATGTTCGGAACTTGAGAAGGCATTTCCAGATAGTGACGAGTGGTTGTGTGTTGAGTTGATGTTAATGTTTGAGGAATATTTCGGCAATGGGTGTGACCCGGCAATCAAGAGCGAAATCCTGCAGATTCTGCCAGAGTCGTCGGAGGGGATTTCTGGAGATATCGGGAAGGTGTTTCCTATTATTCGAGAGAAACTGATGCAGGATGAAAGCTTTGCCCTACTGGAAAAAGAAAAGCGAGAGGGGCTTTCCGCGCATGGGCAGATGATTTATTACTCTCTTTTTTGCTCCTTCAAGGATGTGGCGCAGAACCTGCTCAGCGGTTCACTCCAAGCTAATCCCCCTGCTGGGCAAAAGGCGAGCATGGGAGATCATCAAGACGCTGATATAGAACAGGCAGATGAGACCGAGATTATTCTCAATCTGGCCACTGTGGAGGAATATCTGAAAAACCCGGATGGGTATGACCTCTCCCGCGCGACCTCGATCACTGATGAGGCAGCCGAAGCACTCTCTATAGCACGAGGTGAGGTAGATCTCAGTGGTCTGAAGGAGATATCTGATGCTACTGCTCAGTCCTTGGCTAATATGAGTGAGTATTCGGATCTCTATCTAAGCGGCCTTACGACACTCTCGACGGCCTCTGCAAAGGCGTTAGCCAGACATAAAGGAAATATTCTATGCCTTCGAGGCTTGACGGAGCTCTCCGATGAAGCTGTGAGAGCACTTGCCTTAAACCAGAAGGAGCAAGACTACCTTGTGCTCAATGATTACATGGCAAATCGCATCGAAACCGCAAAGTATGCCCCTGCCTCAGACGCACCTCCCCCCTTGCCGGGTGACGGGCCGCCCCCCTTGCCG
>JBDQHQ010000321.1:0-2653 GCA_040264795.1 Akkermansiaceae bacterium
GCTTTAGTGGAAACGATGATATCTTCAAATTCCTTGGCCCTCTGACGCTTCCCCTTGGCCCTGATAACGACCTCCCCTGCTGTAGTGCGTATTGATCCACTGGGCAAATCGAGCGATGATTTGCGCACAGCATCTGCCACCTCTTGTATGCTAAGCTTGTGGCTACGGAGTGTTTTTTCTGATACTTCAATAGATATTTCGTATGGCCTGACACTAGTCAGTGTTGCTTTGGTAATGCTAGGCTCCCCCCTCAGCATACGGTTCATTTTGGCAAAGATGCCATCTGGTTGAGGAGCCTTGTAATCCAACAACCCATCACGAACGATCTCACCTAGCTCACGTGTAGTTTTTTCATCCGCGTCCGCTGAGACAGCAATGCTCATCACTTGCACATCCAGTCTCGCCTCTTCCAGGGTTGGCTTTTCTGAATTCTCAGGAAAATTGGTGATAGCATCCACTTTGGTTTTCAGGTCACTCATCACGTCACGCACATCGTAACCGGTTTCCACTTCCACCGTGACCGCTCCCATGGATTCCGTTGCTGTGGATGTCACCCTTTTGATCCCGTCGACATCGGCAATCGCATCTTCCAAAGGCAATAGTATGCCATCCTCAACCTCTTCAGGTGTAGCATTGGGGAATGGAACTTGAACGAGGACAGCATCGAGGGAAATGTTGGGGAACACCTCTTTTTTAAGTTTAAACCAAGTGGTGATACCCGCCAGCATCACCAACAACATGAGGAAGTTGGCCGCAACGTGGTTTCTACTGAACCATTGGATGATTTTTTGCATATCTCTAATTAGAGCACCTCTTTATTTCATCGCTTCCTCGGCTTCCTTTTGAATAGACACTTGCATCCCTGAGACCGGTGTTTCCATAGGGCTGACAATCACTTTGGCACCATCACTCAAGCCTGAGGATATAAGGACGCTTTTCTCTAAGGTGCGGGCCAGGGTCACTGGAACGATTTCCAATTTTCCCTCTGAGTTTACTGTGAGCAAGGTGTTATCCTGCCTCAACGCATTGCGAGGTATTTTGATAAGTTCCTCCATTTTTCTTCCCTGTATTTCAGCCTCAACAAATAACCCCAGGGGTGGCAGGCGATAGGAGCCTGCATCATTCTGGGGTTGGATACTCACGACCAAGTAGACTGTCATCGTTTGCTGATCCACCACACCCTCACTGCGCACCACCGTGCCATTCCATTCTCTTTCTGCTCCTCCGACCATCGCCTTGGCAACAACCTTGGATCCTATCTCCTGATCTTTCTTAAGATAGCCCAGTTCTTCCAGTGTCACTGGAACACGGGCTTCAAAAGCATCTGCCGAGTATAAATCTGCCAACTTTGCCCCGATGATCACATAAGAGCCCAGATCGGTGTAAGTCGCTGCAACCCGACAATAATAAGGGGCTCTCAATTTCGTGCGGTCCAGATCACGTGTTGCTTTTTCAACAGCTGCCAAAGCTGATTGAATATGGGCTTGAGCACTTTTGATCTGAGGTTTGCGCAAGACCAGCTCTGATGGCTCTCCCCGACCTAGTTTTTGCCAGTCACGCTTCGCTTGCTCCGCTCGGGCCTGTTCTTGTGCCAGCAATAATTTTGCATCAGCCAGTGAAGACTCTGCTGCAGCGAGTGCGGACACATAATTCGAACTGTCGATTTCCAACATCACCTCATCGCGTGCAAACTCACCACCTGCTTCAAACTTGGGTGACACTCTCACCACCCTCCCCAATACTTCGGATGCGGCCTTGGTTTGTCTTACTGCATCCACCCTTCCCTGGGTTCTGATAACCAGTTGCTCTGTGGCGGACCTGGCCTCCAAGACTCTAACCACTGGAATCACCCGAGGCGGCAGCTCCTTGTCTGCTTCCGGCCCATGATCCTTGAGATACTTCATCAACAGGAAACCGATCAACAAGACTACCACCAAGGCCACCACCTTGGAGCGATGAATCCATCTCTCAGACTTGCCATGCTCAGTTGATTGCGATTGTTGTATCTGCTCACTCATAAATCATTGTTGGTTTATTGCTTCAATTCAAAGCCGCCGCCAAGGGCGAGGTGGAGGTCAACGCGGTTGACCATCCTTAATCTGCGCAAAGTGACGTATTGCGACTCGAGTTGTATTTTACGAGTCTGGGCAGCAAATAAAGTCAGCACGTCACTGTTACCTTCCCTGTAATCATCCTCAGCAGCTTGGGCGGCATCTCTGGCCAGATCTCGTGCCTCACGGATTTCCTGTTCCCGCCGCAGCAGCCATTGCTCGTTTGCCAAGCCCTGCTCTACCTCACCGAAGGCATTGAGAACAGTTTGGTGCAGAGCAGAGAGAGCCTCACGCTGTCTTGACTCACGAACACGGATCTCACTGCGAACACGCCCGCCAGTAAGTATAGGCTGCAATAAATTCGCCCCCACAGACCAAACCCCAAAGTCACTGTTGATTATCTCACTGAGTGACTCGGTGGTCGTGCCCGCGCTACCTGTAATTTTAAAACTCGGAAAAACGGCCAGCCTGGCTTCTTTGATGCGCTTCACAGTGGCTGCATAACGTCTCTCAGCCGCTGTGATATCCGGCCTACGCATTAATAACTCCGAGGGTAGCCCGGCAGGTGGAGCTGCTGTCAAACCGGGTAGCCTTTCTCGCCC
>JBDQHQ010000322.1:0-2647 GCA_040264795.1 Akkermansiaceae bacterium
TCAACAATCTGGATCTAATCGAAGAAATTGTTAATGTTCTTCGCAGGGGCGGGCCTAGACAGGTGCGCATCATGACCAAGTTTATCGAAGTCTCGCAGGAAAATACTGATGAGCTCGGGTTTGATTGGATTGTATCTCCTTTTGATTTGGGTGGCAATGGTTCCAATGGCATCATATCGGGTGGAACGACAGGCAACGGCTCTGCGCGTGCCCTCGCTGATTTGGGTAATCCAAATATACTTCCCGGTGCGACTGAGGTATCAAATATCGTAACTTCCGGATTGCGCTCCGGTGATTTTGCCAATTCACGTAACTCGATTGATGCCATTCTCAACAACCCGGAAAGAAGCGGCCAGGCTACCAATGTGGCGCCCGGCATTTTATCGTTAACAGGTTTATTTGATAATGGCCAAGCGCAGATGATCATTCGTGGCTTGCAACAGCGGAAAGGTGTGGATGTGATGACTGCTCCAAGTATTCTTGCAAGGAGTGGTGACTCTGCAAAAATTGAAGTGATTCGTGAGTTTATTTACCCGACTGAGTATGAACCACCGGAACTGCCGCAGTCAATTGGTGGCGGTATTGGTGGCGGCAATGACGAGGGTGGTGGTTCAGTGGAAATCTTCCCTGTAACTCCCGCAACTCCGACTGGTTTCGAGGTTCGCAATACAGGGGTCACGCTCCTAATTGAGCCGACTATCGCTGAGGATAACTACGCTATTAATCTGATCTTTTCGCCTGAGTTAGTTGAGTTTGAGGGATTCATCAACTATGGCTCCCCCATTCAGACACTGGCCAGCGACCTTGTCGGAAACCCCGTTAGTCTAACAATCACCGAAAACCGCATTGAGCAGCCGATTTTTTCTACGCGTAGGGTCGAAACCAGTTTGACCATTTATGACGGATACACTGTGTCGGTTGGTGGCCTCATGCGTGAAGACGTTCAGAATGTGGAAGACAGTGTGCCCATACTTGGTGATCTTCCAATCATAGGCCGGTTATTTCAGTCAAAGGCTGAGAACCGTCTTAAGAGTAATCTGGTCATTTTTGTCTCAGCCGAGATCATTGATGCTGCAGGTGCCAGAATCAACCAAACTGGTACTGTGCCAGAAGATCTCCCGTCTGCTAACATAGGACTGGGTGGCGAGGGGCTGCTACCCACTCGGTAGTCTATTGCTCAGAGGATTCAAATTCTCCTCCCCGGCTGTATACAGCCGGGGTTTTTTTGTATCCGAACACTTGATCTGCCTGAGTCTCTAGAAAAAGTCGCTAACTAGCTTGGCTTGGAATGATCACACGCTAAGTGAGCTCTTGGTGGTCTGCTTGTGGCTTGTGTATTGATTCAAAATTTGTGATGGTAAAAGTGCAATGAGATCCAGCCTGACAATCATAGCGCTCACCGGAGGGATTGCCACGGGGAAATCGACATGCTGTTCGGTTCTCCGTGAATTGTTGCCCGAACTTGTCGTCTTTGATGCTGACCAAAGTGTGGCAAGCTTGTATCAGGATTCTCGAGTAATTGAAGAGATCGGCGATGAGTTTGGCGACATAGTCTATGATGAGAAGGGTGGAATCAATAAGGCCTGGCTTCGAGAAAGGGCCTTCGGGGATCTCAATGTCAGGAGATTTCTAGAGCAAATTTTTCATCCAAGAGTCCGGCAGGAATGTCTTGCATTATTGGAGAGGGAAGATAAGTATTCCTCATCGCGTCTTTTCGTTGCGGATATCCCTCTCCTGTTTGAGAGTGGATTTGATTTTGGTCAGTCAGCCAATTTACTGGTAGCCACCAGTAGGGAAACCCAGATTGACCGGCTCAAAAATCGCAGCGGTTGGGACGATGATAGGGTGGAGGCAGTGCTTTCATCCCAGATGCCTATTGATGCCAAATTCACATTGGCCGACATAGTTTTCTGGAATGAGGGACCCGAGCCAATGCTCCGAAATCAATGCCACCGGTTTTTGCAATCCATTACGGATTTGTAAGATCCTGGCAGAGACTAGTTAGCATGGTTGCCATGCTGCTGATCAATCCAATTGGCAAGCGGATCGCTTGTCTCATCTCAAACTTTTTCAATGAAGGAAGAACAAAAAGCAAACGAGCCCGAAGCAGAGGTATTGAATACTCCAGATGAGTCTGGAGCCGACACCCAAGAGCTTAGTGCGGCCCCCATGCCCATAGAGCCCCAAAAAGAAACTGCTGCAGCCGATGACAGTGAGCCAACCGGTGAGCGATCTGAGGTTAAGGAGACAAAGGAGCCCACCGAAGCCAAAGAACCCAAAGAGGAGCGCCCGCCACTTCCTCCGCTTCCGGATTCCATTAGTATTAACGAATTCCGTGAAAAGCCCTTGTCTGAAATCTACTCCATGCTCGAAGTACTTCCCGTCAAAATTCCTGCCAAAGCATCCAAGAGTCAGCTCGTATTTGATTTGGTATCTTTCTACGCCAAAGAGGGCGTGATCGTAGAAGGGGAAGGGGTCATGGAACAGGCCAAGGATAATTACGCGATGTTGCGTGACCCGGCCAAGAGCTTTAAAACCTCTCCTGACGATCTCTACCTCAATGGCAACCTTATCCGTGAACACGGCCTGGTGGTTGGTCAGAAAATCAAGGCGCGTCTGCGTGCTCCCCAAGGACGTGACAAATACA
>JBDQHQ010000323.1:0-2634 GCA_040264795.1 Akkermansiaceae bacterium
AGATCGCCGTTTTCAGAGATGGAAATTGAACCTGTTTCCTCGCTGACCACCACGCAGACCGCGTCCGTGCGTTCGGTGAGACCGATGGCGGCGCGGTGTCGGAGGCCGGTGGATCGATCGGCGATTTCTCGCTCGGTTACAGGAAACACGCAAGCCGCACCGGCAACACGCTCATCGGCGATGATCATGCCCCCGTCGTGGAGGGGAGATTTGGGGTAGAAGACCGAATAAGCGAGTTCGGGTGAGAAGTAGGCATCGAGCATCACACCGGTCTCGAGTTGTTCCTTGAGACTGATTTCCTGCTGGATGGCAAAGAGCGCTCCAACCCGTTTCTTGGAGAGATTGAGCACGGCATCCCCAAGGCGCTCCAGGAAGTCGATGCGTCGACGTCCGTAAAGCTGAAAGAGGCGGTTACTGCCGAGTTTGGCCAGGCCACTGCGTAGCTCGGGTTGAAAGATCACGATGAGAGCGAGTGCCAATACTGCGGCGGCGCGGGTTAGGATCCACTGGATGACTTCGAATCGGAATACTGTGGATGCCAGGGCCAGAACAATGAGAACTGTGCCGAGGCCAACAAGGATTTGAGCTCCACGAGTGGCTCGAAACGCGCGGTAAATCTGGTAAATGCAGGTGGCGAGCACCAGTATCTCGATGCCGTCACGCCAATGATCGATGAAAAATTGCCACATGGATTGCTTAGGCCAGCATAACTGTGACCATAAGCACTTGTAAAGGGGCGAGCACTGATGGCTTTGAGGTGTCAGACGTCAAGGAGCATGCCCCTACGCTTTTACGGCTTGGGATCACAGCCGGATCCATTGCTTTCTCTTGCGGGTGGGTGATAGCTGCTCTTTACTGTCCCCATGCATGAGGAAATCAAGCTCACACGTGAAGTCGCTGCCATCCAGATTCCCAGCGGCGACAGCCTGTCCCTGCCCGCCGGCACTGCGGTGTTCATCACCCAGCGCCTTGGCGGCACCTACACCGTGGCTACCTCCCAAGGTCTGGCCCGGATCTCCTCGCAGGACGCGGATGCTCTCGGGGTGGATCCCGAAAAGGAGAAGCAAAAAAATGAAAAGGCCGAGATGCTCAAGGATGCTCCACTTGAGGAACAGGTATGGGAGCAGCTCAAGGGAGTCTACGATCCTGAAATTCCCGTCGATATTGTCAATTTGGGCCTCGTCTACGACTGCGCGCTCGAGAAGAAGGATGATAAAACAGTTGTGCAGGTCAAGATGACCCTCACTGCACCCGGCTGCGGCATGGGCCCGGTGATTGCCGCGGACGCCCAAGCCAAGATCATGACTATTGAAGGCATTGATGAGGCCATGGTGGAGCTCGTTTGGGATCCTGCGTGGAATCAGGATATGATTTCCGAGGAGGGCAGGATGAAGCTTGGGATGGTCTGATTCTCACCCATCAGCATCCACATAGGCGATGATCTTTGGGATGGCTGCCTCGAAGACCTGAGCCACTTTTTCGTAAGCGGGCATGCCCATGCCGATGGGATCGGGAACGTCGGTGCCTTCGCGCCTGTCCTTGATGCCCGAGAACTCACGCAGCAGGAAATACCTGTCCTCGTGTTCGGGATAGTGGGCCATGAGCACAGTGAGGTGGCTCTCGGTCATGGCGAAAACGTGGCTGGATTGTTCAAGCAACTCGGCAGTCACCGGCTGACTGCTGAAGTTCTCGATGGCGGCGTTTTTCTTGGCCAGGATTTCGGCTGTCTCGCGGCTCATCACACTGCCCGGGAAAGCAGAGACGCCCGCAGAGGCAGTGGTAATGTCCTCGCGCCCGGCAATGGCCTTGCGCATGAGACCTTCGGCCATGGGGCTGCGGCAGGTGTTGCCAGTGCAGACGAAAAGCACGTGTTTGGTGGCGGACATCAAAGTCATCTTGCGGAGCTCATTGGCGGGCGTCAATGCGCGCTTTGAGGGTGGGTTGTGCTGGTCTTGCTTGATGCTGGCTGATAGCCTTTGGGTATGAATGCGATCATCGCCGATCTCAAAGCAGGTGCAGAACTTTCCGATCACCAAATACGCGAGATTACTGAACTCCTGCTGGACCTGAAAGCAGACGATGAACTCAAGCTCGAGTTGTTGGAGTCCCTTGCCAGTAAGGGGGAAACGCCCGCTGAGATTGCAGCTTTTGTAGAGGCTTTTCTCGAACACGCTGTCGATCCGAACCTTGATTTCTCGAAGCTGGGCGGTCCCACCTTGGATGTTTGCGGTACGGGTGGCGACAAGCTCGACCTCTTCAACGTATCCACGACTTCAATGTTTGTCGCCGCTGCGGGCGGGGCTGTGGTGGTCAAGCACGGCAACCGCGGAATTACTTCAAGAAGTGGGGGAGCTGATGTGCTCGAAAGTCTGGGAGTCAAGATAGATCAGGATGCCAATGGCTTTCGCGATTGTATCGAGAAAGCCGGTGTCGGCTTCATGTTTGCGCCTATGTATCATCCGGCTTTCAAGGCGGTGGTCGGCGTTCGCAAAGCCCTTGCCGAGAAGGGAGTTCGCACCATTTTCAATCTGATAGGCCCGCTACTCAATCCGGCTCGACCCGACTGCCAGCTCGTCGGCGTTTTTGCACGCGAACACACCCTGAACTTTGCGCAAATCCTTCAGCGACTTGGAC
>JBDQHQ010000324.1:0-2623 GCA_040264795.1 Akkermansiaceae bacterium
AGTTAGCTGCAGACCTTGTCGACCGTGGCATCGTTCTGGCCGGAGGTGGAGCCTTGTTGCGTGGCCTTGACAAACTTCTCCGTGAAGAAACGGGACTGCCCGTGCATGTGGCAGAAGACCCGCTGAGTGCTGTTGCCGAGGGAACAGGAAAGGTCCTGTCTGAAATCTCATTCTTGCGCCGCGTGACCAGCTCTGAATCGCGCTAGCCTATCCCGTTCCATGCCAGTCATCAAGGCTGCCAACTGACCGGATACCATGAAGCCACAAAACCTCATAGCCCTGTTACTTTTTATAGTCGGTGCCGTGTGGGCCCTCACCCGTAGTGAGCGTTCGGTGCGCAATATTCAAAAGACCTATTACAGTGCAATCAGCCCCTTTCTCAAAGGGGGCGCTGCTATCGAAACCAAAGCCTCGGAATTCATCCAAGAAGTTGAGCACTCTAAAAAATGGGAGCTGAAATACAAACTCGCCAAGAAAGAGTTGGATCAGAAAAGAATGGAGGTGGCTCACTTGCGCAGGCTGGAAGTGGAGAACAATCACCTCAACAGGGCACTCAAGTTTCAGGAAAACACCCCGTTTCATGTCCTAGCAGCTAAAATTATTCGTCGCCAACCATCAACATGGTGGCAAACAGTCACGATTGATCGTGGCGAAAAACATGGTGTTGGCGTCCAGCTACCCGTCCTCTCAGCTGAGGGCTTGGTTGGTAAAATAGACGCTCCTTCAAAAGATACATCCACCGTTATTCTGCTTACCGATGAAAAGTGCCAGGTATCAGCAAAAGTCGCTGGCACACCGGAAGCAGGAATCATCAGCGGACTTCGAGGCGTTGCAGGAGAATCACCAACTCTGCTGCTGCGTTTCTTGAGTAAAGATGCCAAAATACAGCCCAACTCCTTGGTTTTCACCACAGGACGCGGCGGCCTCTTTCCTCCGGACATTCTTCTTGGAACAATTAAGTCTTTCGATAAAGGACCTTTGTTCGGAGAAGCACTCGTTGAGCCAGCGGTGGATTTTGCAAAACTTCACACAGTCTTTGTGAAAATCCCGAAAGCTTCAACCTCATCCGAGGATTTTGAAGCTGCAACCGCTATCTCAACCGCCAAGTGAGCAAGTATACTCTCAGCATCATATTGCTCATCCTTGCAGCATGCATGGTGCAGCAATTTATGCCTGCGATTAGTTCACTCTATGGTGCTCGCGTCCTCATCCTCCCCCTTGCTTTTTTGTGCTGCTCAGTATGTGTGGAATTCTCAAAAATGCTTGTATTGGCCTTTTTGTGCGGATTTTTGTGGGATGCCCAGCACACACTCGGAGCTCAAGGCGGGGATCCCAATATTTACAATGACCCGGTTGAATCGCTTCGATTCGGGTATAGCATTATCATTTACGCAATGATGGGCCTACTGATGCAATTCATTCAACCCCTGTTCAGATCTGCCAAGTGGCATGTTTCTGCGCTACTCACGGGCGTCGCCATTTTCTCCTATTTATTGGCAGAATATATTCTTCTGAACTTTGTCCGCGGAGATTTTGCATTTCCCTCAAATGTTCTCTACCGCATTTATCTTACCAGTGCCCTTACCATGCTTTTCTCGCCGCTGCTCTTCTGGATTATTTTCCAACTCGCTTCAAGCTGTCACCACATCATTCGTTATGATGGCCTGAGGGAAAATTACAGATACATCGACCATTTCTCCGATCACTGACCATGGTGGAACCTCGCTACAGCATTCGTCTTTATCTCCTCACCGCCCTCATTCTGGTGGGTTTTGGAGCACTGTTGTCTCGCCTCTACCAATACCAGATCAAGGATCGGGCCCGTTTCTTAAAACAAGTGCCGTCGAATTATGCAGTGACCATTCGTGAACCCGGCATTCGTGGCGACATCACTGATCGAAACGGCGTCGTGCTTGTCCAAAACCAGCGCAACTACCAAGTTATCTTCAACCTTGAAGAAATCCGCAATGATTACAAACGTTACCTCCTTGAAACCCGAGGCAAGGATGACCCCTCTGTCAGAGATTTCAGAAAAATAAAAACCCATCAAATCGTCAATGAATGGGTTCGGCCCAAACTTGCTCTCCACCAGCTCGACAAAAATTACCGTGCGAGTGCTCTCGATACGCATTATATCACCCATGGTGGTCTTGTTCCCTTCATCTTTCGTGATGATCTGGCCTACGATCAGTTTGCCAATTTTGCAGAGCACAACCTTGAGCTGCCAGGCGTGGATGTGCGTGTCAGTCCTCGCCGAGAGTATCTTTATGGTTCACTTGCGTCCCATATACTGGGTTATGTCAAGCAGTGGGAAAAAGGTGAAATATCTCCCCAGGAAAAGCGCAAATTCAAACACTACATTGGTGAGAGCAAAGGCATTGCTGGCGTGGAAGCAACGATGAATCACTACCTGACTGGCGAAGAAGGAATCAAAACCTTGCTCAAAAACGACAAGGGTGAGGTTCTTCAAATGGTTGATTACATCAAACCTGATGTTGGATCGCGGGTTGAACTCACGATTGATTCCCACATTCAGTGTCTCGTAGAAAACACCCTCAGACGTGTCGGCAGCGGTGCTGCGGTTGTCATGGATCCAAATACAGGAGAGGTCCTGGCTATGGCC
>JBDQHQ010000325.1:0-2621 GCA_040264795.1 Akkermansiaceae bacterium
GATGTATGCAGAGTTGCAGCAGTTTTTTGGACAGGACTGCGAGGGTGGATCCAGACTTTATTCATCGGATGCCCGAGTGCTCGCCCGCAATATCAAAGGTTTCAGGGGAAGAATGAAAATATCCAACCGAGGAGGGGAATTGCTTGCTGATTTCCTCTCGTCACATCCAGCGGTTGAAAAAATCTGGTATCCCAAATTCACGACTCCGGAGCTCTACGAGGCTATCAAACGTAAGGAGGGGGGGTATGGAGGTTTGGTTTCGTTTTTACTTAAAAACCGCAAAAAATCGCCCAAGTTTTACGATGCACTAAGAATCTCCAAGGGGCCGAGCCTCGGCACGGACTTTAGTCTGGCCTGTCCATATGCCCTGCTGGCTCACTATGATGAGCTCGAATGGGCTGAGGGATGCGGTCTCGACCGTCATTTGATTCGTATTTCCGTCGGTTTGGAAGATGCAAAAGAGATCGTCAACAGGGTTAAAAGTGCCCTGGAATCGATTTGAGGAATATATTTGACCACTTGGTATGCAAATTGCTGACCAATTACACGTTGTGGGTCCTTAAAACGCGTTCAAGCCAGACAATATGCCCCAGACAAAAAAGAGTTGCGTCCATATGACATAGGATTTATAGCGAGCTTGAAATCAAACTTTACGCTTTTCTGATACGCAACCGACAAATTTGAGCAAAACTGAGTCAAACGACAGATTAATTCAATTACAGGAAGACCATGGCAAAAACAAAAACCAGATTGGCTTTACGTGTTAACGAAGAAAACCCCAACCACCACCTGTGGAACAACCGTGGGGTGTGGTGGTGCCATCTCACCGTCCACAAAAACGACGCTACGTCCGAGCGCTTGAGATTTTCCTTGAAAACACGTGACTTGGACAGCGCCCGTGATCGCCGCGATCGCATTCTACGTGACATTGCCGAGCATTACGAGATCGCTGCCTAGTAGGGCAGACTGAGTCAGTCACTGCCAGCTCAGCTGATGATGCTGAATGTCAGCTCCAGATGCCGACATTTATGCGCATCTGGTCATATTGTCGCTTCTCATTCATGTGAAGACTGTTAACTTAGAGTTACATGGCGCGTGAGTATCAGTTGTCCTCCAAGAAAAATGCTGCGGTAAACAGCACGGGAATTGATTTTGCCAAAGAGCTCAATGAACAGCAGTATGCTGCAGTGAGTTCCAAGCCCGGGCCCGCTCTGGTGATTGCTGGAGCCGGCTCAGGAAAAACAAGAACCCTGACTCACCGCGTTGCCTATCTCCTCGATAAGGGGGTAGAGGCAGGAAACATTCTTCTTCTGACCTTCACCAACAAGGCCGCGCGTGAGATGCTCGAGCGTGTGGAGCAGCTAGTGCCTCGGGATATCGCGGGCTTATGGAGTGGCACCTTTCACTCCATTGGTAATCGCATTCTGCGTAAGCACGCTGCAGACCTTGGCTTTACACGGTCATTTTCGATCCTGGACCGTGATGACCAGAAATCACTTCTCTCAGACGTCGTCAAGGGGCTTAACTTGGACACAGGAGGGCGACGTTTCCCCAAAGCGGATCTATTAGCATCCATTTTCAGCCTTTCGGAGAATACCTATGAGTCGATTGATGATATCCTTGAATATCGCTATCCACATCTCGAGGAGTGGCTGGAGGAAATCAAAAAAGTCAGCAAGTCTTACCGAAAGAAAAAGCTGGAGACGAACTCAATGGATTTTGATGATCTCCTGATACTGACTCTCAAATTGTTGCAGGAGCACGATGACCTGCGAAAACTCTACCAGAAAAAATTTCGCCACGTTCTTGTCGACGAATATCAGGATACCAACAAAGTCCAGTGTGATTTGATTGATATTCTGGTGGGGGATAACCAATTTCTCATGGTGGTTGGTGATGACGCACAATCGATCTATTCTTGGCGGGGTGCGGACGTCGATAATATCCTCGGCTTCAAAGACAAATACCCTGATGCCGAAGTTTACAAAATTGAGACCAATTACCGGTCAGTGCCAGAGGTTCTCGAACTCTCCAATGCCGCAATCCGGCCGAATAGAACCCAATATGACAAAGAATTGAGAGCTGCGAGGGAAGGGGGGATGATTCCGGCACTGGTGGCTCTCGATGACCCGTCGGTGCAGGCGGAATTTCTCGCGGAGCGTATCGATGAGTTGATTGGTGAGGGTGTCCGGCCGGATGAGATTGCTGTTCTCTACCGCGCTCATTACCAGAGCATGGAGATTCAGATGGAGCTCACACGGCGTGATTTGCCGTTTCAGATCACAAGTGGGCTGCGGTTTTTTGAGCAAGCCCATATCAAGGATGTCTCTGCGATGATACGCTTCGTCGTCAATGGGCGTGATGAGGTGAGCTTCAAAAGAATGGCATTGCTCTTACCCGGCATAGGCGCGAGAACGGCCGACAATCTCTGGCAAGCGTGGACGAATTCTGCTGCAGGGCGCAGTGTTGAAGTGCCCGAGTCATTTTCCAATACCCTGCTGACATTGCGTGTGCCTGCCAAGGCGAAGGATTCATGGGAGCAGCTTTGCCACACGCTTGATGAGCTGGCACCAGAGGGTAAGTTTGAACGCCCCTCCAATATGATCTTCAGTGTTCTGGAA
>JBDQHQ010000326.1:0-2620 GCA_040264795.1 Akkermansiaceae bacterium
AGGCCGACGCAGTTGGGGAAGGTGAGCCCCATGCACTCGACCGGTTGACTTTCCGGTGCCTTGGGGGTGATCAGCCCGAGGATGCGCAGCCGCTCCAGCCAGCGCAGACTGCTTAGCGAGATGTCGTGGGCAACTTCCGCATCGAGACGGAACAGCAGATTGCGCGCGAGATGGTATTGGTTGCGGGTCACAGATGAAAAGTTGCTGCACGCGATCTACCCTCTGGGAATTGACTAGTAAAGAGTCTTCCGAGTTTCGTCAGGATTTTCCTCCTCATGCATGCGCTCGAAGTCACCCTGCTCGCAGCAGCGGACAAATCCTTCCGCGTAGCCTTTAAGTCGATCCCAGCTCAGGCGTATTTGCCGTGCCTCCTCGGGAGTGATGGAATTATCCTGAGCAGCATGTGAAATACGATGCAGCATGGCTGAGAATTGGCTGACGATTTCGTTGGTGGCTGGGAGCATGTCGTAATCACCATCATCTTTGCTCTCGGGGTTTTCCACGTAGTAACCATCACATTGTTCACAGAGCCACTCGATGATGGGGACGTGTTCAGTGTGGTTGTATATTTCTACGATGCGATCCAGTGGGTTACGGCTACCCGAGCCGCTCTCAGATTGATCCTGCGCCCACTTGTAGACGAGTGAGAGTGAAACACCCAGCTCGGCGGCGATGGCTTTCGGGCTGGTGTTTTCAAAAGCGGATTTAAGAACATCGTGAGATTTCATAGCGCATACTGTGGATGTTTTTCAGAACGATGGCAAGTCTATGGGATTGCCCACAGAGACGACTTTTGATTCAAGCATCGATTTATTTTTGCAAAAGCGAACGAATGCGTTGATATATGTCGTGTTTGCGGCTATTAACAGCTGAGATTATTAATTACGCTTTCATCTAGCTACTGTGTCACCCAAACCCGCTGAATCCTACAAAGTCATGCTCCTGCTCGCCTCGGCGGTGCTGGTGCTTACTGGTATGTATTTTGCCCGGGACTTTTTCATTCCGGTCGCCCTGGCTTTTTTCCTGGCCGCGGTGAGCTTCCCGATCATGAACTGGCTCAGGGAACATAAGGTGCCACGTTTCTTCTCAGTTCTCATATCGGTTCTTGTTGTCTTTGCCTTCATGTCCGGAATCATGGTGGTAGGTTTTTTGCTAATCAATGATTTGGCCGAGGGCGATCGTCTGGAGCAATACGGTAGTAAACTCTATGAGGCAGCTCTGTCCGGGGGAGCTCAGCTCGAGCAGCTCAAAATCGAGGGGGCGCAGGAGGAAATCAAGAAGTTCCTCACTCCTGAGCAGATCGGTAATTTCTTTAAGGAGAATATCACTTCGTTTCTGGGTGGAGTGCTTGATACACTCAAAAGCTCATTCATCGTGATGATCCTGCTCGTATTCATGCTCAGCGAAGCACGGATGTTCGGCCGCAGGTTTGTCTCTATCGTTGAGGCCCAAGGGCCCAATCTACAGCGCATGCTCAGTGCTACCAGAGACATTCAGAAATATCTTGGTATTAAGACGATGATCAGTATGGCTACCGGGGTCTTGGCTGGATTGCTGTGCTGGGCTGCCAAGGTAGATTTCCCCCTTCTCTGGGGTATTGTTGCCTTTGCACTCAATTATATTCCAGCCATTGGATCCATCATTGCGGGAGTGCCTCCTGTCATTCTTGCACTCCTGACTCATGATATCAAACAAGCCATGGTAGTCGCCTTGGGTTATCTGGTGATTAATGGTTTTCTGGGTAACTTCCTCGAGCCGGCATTGCTGGGAAGGCGTTTTGGATTGTCCACGGTGATTGTGGTGATTTCGGTTCTCTTCTGGGGATTCCTGTGGGGCCCCGTGGGAATGCTGCTGGCTGTGCCATTGACGATGCTGATCAAAGTGGCCCTGGACAATAGTCGTGAGCTTCGCTGGCTCGGTGTGGCCATCAGCCAGGGTAAGAATCAGTCTCCAGAGCTTGAGCGTCAGATCATCAAGGAGTCCACCCAGGCTCAGAAGAAGCTTGAGCAAGCCAAGTTGAAGAGTGAGGCTCAAGTCAGTGATGAGGCATCAGATGCTCTCACCGCAACTGGTGAGCAGTAGCATGTCTCATGCACCCTTTGGTCAGGCCATCTGCATTTGCCCTAACGCATCTTCCAAGTGCGCTTGGCATTGTTGAGCAAAAGTTTCCACACTGATATTCTGTGCAGCTTCCTCCTCCAGGCAGGTCATGACGACATCATTAATGCCGCAGGGAGTAATGGGTAGAAAACCATCGAGGCTCTGCCGGGTGATATTGATCGCGAAGCCGTGCATACTGATCCATTTCTTTACCCCAACGCCAATGGATGCGAGCTTACGCGTTCCGACCCAGACACCGGTCAATCCGTCGCGCCGTGATGCTTGCACTTGGTAGTGGTGACATGTTTGGATAAGGGCTTCTTCAATGGCTCGGATGTAGGCGTGCAAATCCTTGCCGAGGGGACGCAGGTCAACCACGGGATAAGCGGTGAGTTGGCCTGGCCCGTGATAGGTTGCTTGTCCGCCTCGGTTGGTTTCGATAACCGGATGTGGCAGTCTGCTGGTATCTTCTCCCAGTGAGCTGATATCACGGGTTCTGCCGATCGTGTAAACAGGGGAG
>JBDQHQ010000327.1:0-2601 GCA_040264795.1 Akkermansiaceae bacterium
AAAATATCCTACGCCAAACTTGCCGGTCTGTGCATCATTTTTGAGGAGGGTGAATATAAATTACTGGAAGAAAAAACGCTGCGGAAGATGTTCCTCAAAGATACCAGCTCCGGCTGGATTGTTCGCCTTCAGTCCAAAGATACGGGTGAAAATGCCATGTTTTCAATCACCAGTAAGAGAAAGGATATTGACTCACCTTGGCTCATTACAGAAATCAATCTGGATAGCCTTCTGGCAGATTACACCAGACAATTTCTTGATGGCGATATTCACTATAGCCCGCTTATCAAAAACCCCAAGGGGGGTGACACGCTCGCCATCTACTTTGATCTGGATGCGAAAGATCTCACATCACGCACCAAGAGGCAGCTCACCATCGTTGCTGATTTATTGAAAATCAGCAGTGACAAAAAGCTCACCATTTCCGGTCATACCGATGCATTGGGATCTGATCCATACAACCTTGCATTGTCCCAAGCTCGTGCTGAACAAGTGATGCGCTTCCTCTCTGAAAATGGAATCGATAGTGAGCAAATGAAAATTACAGGCTACGGTAAATCTCAACCTCGCCTTCCCAATACCACTGCCAGCGGAGAGGACTTCCCTGAAGGCAGACGCGCAAATCGCCGCGCAGAAATCCTTCTAGATTTTTGATCATGCTCCAGAGCATATCACAGAACTCCAGACAAAGAGTGCTCCATGGTCTGGTAATCTCTGTTTTTGTTGCGGTGTTTGTATGGATAATCTTGGCCTACACAGAAACCAAGCAAAACAACGTCGTACCTGTGAAGTCTCTGGCATCCGCTCAGCAGGCCGATGCCCCGCTTGGCTTTCCACACCTTAAAACTAAAAAAGCCCCAGCCTTTGATCCGAGGTTTATCCAGCTCACGGCTTTTGAACGAGCGCTCATACCCACTGCTACTCGCATGGCTGCAGCCATGGGAACTTCACATGGGGCACTCACCTACAATGCCCAGCACTACTGGGATAACAATATAGAGCGCGGGGGGCATCACACAGGAGACGACATCAATGGCATTGGAGGGATGAATACAGATCTCGGAGACCCTGTTTATGCGGTAGCAAATGGCTTGGTTGTCTATCGCGGGGAGCCCTCACCTTCCTGGGGTAATACCCTTATACTCGCTCATAGGAATCATCAGGGTGAGATTCTACTCTCAATGTATTCACATCTTGATAAAAGCTATGCACCTCACGGTCATCTCATACACCTGGGTGAAGTCATTGGCACGGTTGGCACTGCCAATAAAAACTATCCTGCACACCTGCACCTTGAAATGCGTGATAGCACAGGAGTGCACATTGGACGCGGCTATACCCGGAACCGAGGTGAGTCACTCAGTCCATCAACGACAATGCTCAGCTACAGAGGACTCCCTCCTGACAACTTGTTTCCGCCGCCCCTTGCTATCGCAATCAATAATGAACAGGAACAACGCAAAGAAAGATTTTTTAGCTCCGAATAAAGTCACCCAAATACCACTTTATACACCTCTGATCTTGCGTTAGCTTGAGTCCTACCGATTATAAGATCAGTCGTTGATTCCAACCATTCTCACATTTTATTGTTTTTATCAGTATGGACGCATCACCCAGTAGCGATTTTACACCACCGCAACCAGAGGAAATAGCAAGGCTCCTGCCCGCCTTTGAAATCATCTCCCTGATTGCCAAGGGGGGAATGGGCGCAGTTTACAGGGCCCGACAAGTATCACTGGATCGCGAAGTAGCCATTAAAATTCTACCTCGTCATTTTGGTGAGGATGCAGCTTTCAGAGCCTCTTTTGAAACCGAGGCCAAAAGCATGGCCAAACTCAATCATCCCAACCTCATCGGAATCTACGATTTTGGACAGGTTGACGGCTTGCTCTACATCGTGATGGAAATGGTTCATGGCCAATCGCTCTACCACGCTTCTTACGGGAAACAAATCGACCCCAAGGAGGTTGGGCGTATTATCTGTGAAATCTGTCATGGCTTGGACAACGCTCACCAACATGGCATTCTGCACCGGGATATCAAACCGGCCAATATACTGCTCACTACCGACCTATCTCCCAAAATCAGTGACTTTGGTCTGGCGCGTCCTGTAGCAGACCACGAGGCTGACACCGCTTTTGGAACACCTGGCTACACCGCTCCTGAAGTAGTTCACAACCCCAGTGCTGTTGATGAAAGCACTGACCTCTACTCGGTTGGTGCCATGCTCTACGAACTTCTCACCAGCCAATTGCCGGGTAAACCCTACATGCCTGCAGCCAACCTTGTGCAATGCGACCCGAAGTTTGATGACATTGTTCGCAAAGCAATGAACCCTGATCCGGTGCTGCGGTATCGAACTGCCAAATCAATGGCTGAGGCCATTGACGCCATTACCGGCGGAGACAAAGGTGCCGGAAGTAGTAACCCGCTCATCACAGCGCCATCTCCTTCCCAAGCCAAAGCCCCTATACCAAGACCAGCTGCTGCACCAGTCGTTAATACCAAGTCCGGCACATCGGTAGTGCGGAATGTGATGGTGATCATTAGCTTGCTTGCTGCGATTTACGGCGCTTGGGGCGTTTACCAGAGTAAAAAGGC
>JBDQHQ010000328.1:0-2588 GCA_040264795.1 Akkermansiaceae bacterium
TAGAGATAGAGGATGCGTCCGCAGTTTTCACACTGTGTCATCTGCTTCTCGGCTTGCACATTGATCATCGTGGATGGGACCACTTTCATGTGGCAGCCGTGACATTGGCTGTTTTCAGCGGAAACAATGGCATCTCCACCCTTTGATGCCATCAGACGCTCATAGAGTGATAAGGTGTCTTCGTCCACATCTGCAGCAAGCTTGGCGCGCTCAGCAGAGACTTCATCGTGTTGGGCTTTGACTTCCCCGGAGCGCTGGTCGAGCTGCGCGATTTCCTCATCCACCATGCCTTGGGTGAGTGCCAGAGCGTCCTCTGCTTTCTGGAGCTCAGCTCGTAGGCTGTCGGCTTTTTCCATGAGTTCGAGTTCCTGGGTCTCTAACTCATCCACCTCTTCATTGTAGCGGCTAATCTCATTTTCCAGAGCCGTAAACTCATCGTTTTTCTTGGTTTCGTACTGCTGAACCTTGAGCCGGTCCAAGGTGTTTTTTCTGGTTCCGATATCCAGCTCAAGGTTCTTAATAGCTACCTCATTTTCCTGAACGGCTTTTTTGGCATTTGCAACCATTTCATGATCATGGGCCAAACGCTCCTTGGCCTGTTCCTTGCTGGCAGGGATGAGTTTCATGTCTTCCTCGAGTGAGAGGATACGTTGGTCGCGGTCTTGGAGGACCAATAGGGCCTGAATTTCGGAAAGCATGGCATGCTTCTACAAGAGCCCCGTGCTCTGGGCAAGCGCAGGTGAAGGATAATTAAACTTTTTTATTGGTGGTCAATAAATGCAGATTCTAATAGAGTGCGCCCACCGCTTCATAAGCATTCCGTTGTGAAATCGCAGAAGAGATGAAAATCAATTGCCCCCAGTGTGATCAGGAATTCGATGTCAGCAAGGATTTGCTGGGTAGCAAGGTAGAGTGCGGGTGTTGTGATCACAAATTCACCATTGAAAAAGATGGGGCGACGAAAACCGACGAGAAGCATTACCCTGGGGAGAAGAAAAAAAAGGGCTTAAGTAAGTTTGATAAAAAGATACCGGGGAAATCTAGCGAAGTAGCCTTCACCTCTGTCAATTACGAGAGCGATGTGGATCCCGAATTGATCGGCCCTCCCCGCCGTCGTAAAACATTGGCCTCGATCGCTGGGTTTTCCTTGCTCTGCATTGTTGTGCTCGTCTTTCTCTTGATAGGAGGGAAAGAGGGACCCATGCGCGATGTGGAAACACCCAATCGCTTTGTCCTGTGCGGCTTCTGTGCATTACTAGCCAGTGCGCTGATGATTTACGGGTCATCACGCAGACGCTGGCTCGGGGTGCTTGTTTCATTGATCATGTCTGGAGTGGTTATTTCCATGCCTGTGTTTTTCCCCGGAAATCCGGTCAGTTCTTTCATCACGCCCATTGATGTTCCTGTGGCTCCGGTCACTGAGCCCAAGGTGGAGATTGAGCCGGAAAGCATACAAGATTACCTCATCAGGATTGGCCATGACCCCGTTGAAGAGGCCTTGCTCGATTACTCGGAAGAATCCGTTGTCGGCATTTACGTGAGAAATGCCAGTTATAACATGCAGGCTAAAATCGCTTCCTATCTCTATTACGCGACGGGGCGGGTCAGTCGTGAAGTGCTCTTTCCCCGTGGTGAGACTGGTAACGCGGCTCTAATTTTGCTGACAGAGCAGAAAAAAAGTTTCGAGCAGATTGCGGCCTTGTGTGAGCGCTTTGGTGAAATTGTAAGAAAGGAAAAAAACTTTCGCCTCATTGAGGTCATAGCGGATCCTTCAGTTGCTGGCGATGAGCTAGACGCAGCTGCGTTGAATGATCCGGAGCACGCTGAGTTTGAGGTGGTCAACCTCAGGGTGTTGCAAAATATTGATCCCATGGATCAACTCGCAGCAGTCAAGCGGCTTGCTGCGGCAAAGCCCGGCGAGCTTCGTGATCAAATGACGGATCAGCTCAGTGGCATGCTGCGGGGTAGTCATTCTGAACTACAGCTCGAAATCATCAACGCCCTCAAGGTCTGGGCAAAGCCGGAGGCAGACATCGGTGGCAATGTCCTCGAGGCTGTCAAAAGTTTGCACGAGGAACAAAAAGTATCACCATTGTGCATGGACTTGCTTATCGCCCGAAAGGTGGAGGGATCTGAGGTCATTCTCATGGAGCTGTGGAGCGATGATCCTGCTGGTTGGGCGGATACGGTTAAGAAACTTGGCGCAGGTGCAGAGCTTATGCTTCTACCAGAGATCGCAGGAATGAGTGCCGAGCAGGTCATCTCGGCATCGGATATTCTGGGTGAGGTCGGAACCAAGGACTGCCTGGAGTATCTGAAAGAGTTTCTGTCAAAGTCGAAGCTGGATGCAAAAAAGACCAAATCATTGCAGGCTGCGATTGACGAAATCAAAAAGCGTTCCTAGTGTGCACGCCATCTCGATTGGCTCATTGGCTTGATCGAGATCGCTTCCAAGTATGCCGCCATGGCGGAATTGGTAGACGCGACGGATTTAAAATCCGTTGAATGGTAACATTCGTGCCGGTTCGATTCCGGCTGGCGGTACTTGGAAACTCTCTTGTTCTTATGGGCTAATCTCTCAGGACTGA
>JBDQHQ010000329.1:0-2588 GCA_040264795.1 Akkermansiaceae bacterium
ATACTTGCCAATGTGTCACGCTCCACACGGAGTTCGTCCCGTTGTTTGGTAAGTTCCTTGATCGTAGCCTGAGATTCATCCAGGCTTTGCTGCATTTTGCCGATCCGGTTGTTTGCCTCTCCAAGCTGTTTTCGGGTTTGTTCGAGCATGCCGGTGACTGTTTTGAGCTCTTCACGAAGTTCACGTATGACTTCATTGTTCACTTCTTTTTGTGCAAGCATGTCACGTTGGATTTTGTCTGCGCGGTTTTTGGCAAGTTGTGCTTCCTCGCGGAAATTGGCAGCATTTTGATGGGCCTCTTCGAGCTTTTCCTGGGATGATTTCAGAGCTCGGGCTGTTATCTCTATTTCCTTCTCGAGGGTCTGGTTTTTAAGTGAGATATCATCCATGTCCTGCTGGAGGGGAGCACGTGCAAGGACGTCGCGGACCATGGCAATTTCCTGATCTTTCTTGGCAATGAGGTCAGTCAGACGCTTTCGCTCCTGCTCTCTCATCGAGAGATCAGCTTTCAGAGCTTTGGAGTCACCGGCTTTTTTGTTGGCTTTTTCAAGCTGCTCTTTCAGAGCTTTGGAGTCGGCGGCTTCTTTGTTAGCTTTTTCAAGCTGCTCTTTCAGGGCGAGGTTTTCCCGCTCGAGGACTTTGAGTTTTTTGACTGTGGCCGAATCAGGAGCCGGAGCTCGTGAGGGTGGAGATATACCGTAGCCTCTTGCGCTTCCTGTTTGTTGATTGGAGCCTAGGGTAGGGGCTTCGATAAGGTCTTGAGTTTTCAGTTTGTTGCTCGCCAACTCCTCTGCCGCCTTGGCTTGAATTCTTTGCATGCTCTCCTCCGTGCTCGTCATCCGGCTTTTTACCAGATTCGGTTTCCACTCCTTGTGGTATTCATCCAGCGCGCTGTAATACTGGGCGGCCTGCTTGTATTTCTGCCAAGAATCGTTGAACTTGCCTTCCTGTTCGAACTTCTCGGCACGTTTGATTTCAAGCCACGCTTGGAAGAAGATGTCAGCCGGGTCAACTGCAGCAGGACCTTGCTGGGCCTGGAGACCTGATGGTGTTGCTGCCAGCAATGCTGGAATCAACAAAAAGAGTGGAATGATGCCTTTTAAGCTCGTTTGCCGCAGTAAAAACATACGCAAAATCAAAATATCAGATGTGCTTTAATTAGCAATGGTAAAAGTAATTGTTTTTGAGGGTTTGAATATGATGTGGGACATTAAAATGTTCCGTTGAGTTTTCGCCCAATCCAAAAACTCGCGAGCAGTAAAATCAGGCAGGTGGCGGTGAGCCAGTGTGACCAGAGAGGGGTGCGTGTTTCGAGTGGCTTGGGCATGGGGAGCGCTTTGATTGCCTTGCTGATGCTGCTGATTCTATCTCCCTCCATGAGCTGGCCTTTAGAAACCCGCGTCATTTCCTCGATCACGTCCGGTCTGGAAGGCATGCCTGTTTTTTCGATTTCACTACCCTGGGCAATGAGCGTGGTTTTTGTGCTATGAGCTTTGTCTTGGCCGATGATAGCGTTTATTTTCCATGCGCCTGGCTGGGTGATCTTGAATCTACCTGTATAACTGCCCCAGAGCTCGTCCTCTCTGTTCAGGCTGATCCTTTTCTTTTGCTCATCCGGTGATTGGATATCTACAAATAACTCTCCATCAGTCAGTGGGGCACCATATTGATCAAAGGCATTGGCGTTGAGGGTCACAGTATCACCGGGCTTGGGGCGCTCTGGCGAGAAATAGAGACGTATGCGTGAGCCCGCAGCCATATTGCGTTGATAGGACATCCATCTGGCTACCTGCCCCCAGAATCGATAATGATAGAGATCTTCTACGCCTTTTCGCCACCTCCATGCAGAATCATGTCCTAGAAACAGAACTTTGCCATTGCCCGCAACTTTGGTGACGAGCATGGGGATGCGTCCGAATTGATTTGATTTGTTAGCGTGCACGGCAAGCACGTCAGTGCCACCCTTGGCCTTGATGACCGGTGCATGCCAGTTGAAGCCGGGTAGGTTTTTCCAGATGCCGGGGTTGTCCTTCTCAGTATCACCCAGCATGGTCAGTAGTGAGCCCTTGCCATCAGTGGTGAGATTGAGTTTGGTGCTACCAAGCTCGCTATGACCGCTCTTCCTTTTTTCATCCAGGATCACGGGGATCAAGTCTCCCAATGGGCTTTCAGTTAGTGAGAAAATATTCCCCTGAGATCCGGGTAAAAAGACGATGCCGCTGGCTTGTTTTTCGATGAGTCCTTTGATGAGTGTTGCTTGTTTCTGGGTAATGCCCTCTGATGCATTCTCGCTGATGCCGACATCACCGATAAAAATGACGTCGTATTTCTGTAGGTCTTCGAGTTTCTCTGGGAAGGACTCTATATATCCGGGCCCATCACCAGAGCCAAGTTGAGGATGTAAAAGCAGACAATCCACCTGCACTCCCGGATCCCGGTAGAGCGCGTTTCTTATGAATCGATATTCCCAACGGGGAAGGGTTTCGATGACCAAAGTCTTGATGGATTCTTTCCGGCCGGAAATGGTGAATGTCCTGGTGTTGTTTTTAGCTACCAGCTCTCCGTTACTTACAGGAATAGAGATTTCA
>JBDQHQ010000330.1:0-2576 GCA_040264795.1 Akkermansiaceae bacterium
CTCCAGCACATTGACTTCATCCACCAGTTGGTTGTCCTTGAAGGTGAAGCGGGACAGGCGGTTGCAGTCCTTCTCAATCGGGGAGTAGTAGAAGTAGACGTAGTTGTTATTCTCAAAGTCCGGATCCAGGGCAATGCCGAGAACCCCGCACTCACTGCCGCCGCGGTAATTGTAGATCTTCTCGATCGGCCGCTCTTTGTGGTGGGCCGGAAGCTTGTGAATGGTGATGGGAATACCGACAGCAGGATCATAGAGCTTCACCGGCCCGGTGCGCTCCGCAATGAAGATGCGTTCCTTGTGATCAATGGCGATCTGCATCGGATCATTGAGAGAGGCAATGACCGTGGTCACCTCAAAATAGTCATCGCTGGGGAGCTCGTTGAGCGTAGCATTGTCCTGCGCTTGGGCAACAGGGGCGATCAGCATACTCGCGCAGAGAAGGGCGAGGGGAAGAAGGATGGATTTCATGAGTAGAACTGTGGTGAATCAATGAGAGAATTTAGCCAATGAAAGCGATGAATCAAGGGCGGGGAGCCATGTTAGAGAAATTATTTTTAGGATGCGTATTTGATGGGCGCGGGAGTTTGCCCTGAAAAGATGGTGGCGGAGTGTGCCAGTTCCTTGCACTTACTGTCTGCTGAACTTGCCGTGCTTGAGAAATTCAATGGTGTGGGTGATGGCGTGCTTGTTTTTCATCAGATAGGGGTGGGTGGCATGAATGGTGATGTGGTCCTTCATGCCCTCTACCCGGGTGTTTACCACCGATACCTTGCCATCATCCTTGCCCTCGATCATGCGGCTGTTAATGCCGTTGATACTGCGGTCCCCGGCGATGATGCCACATTCAAAGCTTACTTTGCCGAGCTGGTTGACAGTTGAGTCAGGACCTGTGCCCAGCTCGTTGCCGGCGGCACCGTTGATTTTTTGGTAGAGCTTCCAGTGGCCTATTTTATCTGCGACCTCACTACCCCCATTGGGTGGGCCGAGCATGACCACCCGCCCCAGGCGATCCAGTTGCTTGCCCTTGAAATAGCTCCTTACCAGGATGCCGCCCAGTGAGTGGGTGACAAAATGAATTTTACCACAAGTTTGCAGCTTCGGGTTTTGGAGGGCTTCACCGATGGCCTGCTCACTGAGCTTTGCGATGGTCGCACTTCTCGAGGGATAGGACTGATTGACTACGACAAAGCCTTCTTGCTCGAGCTTGTCCGCCATTTCATCCATGCTGCCCGTTGTCCTGCACAAACCGTGCAGCAGGATGACGCCCTCTGATTTCTCTGCCGCGAGACACGGCAGGCAAAGCAGGGAGATGAGAATGGTGATGAGTGTCATGGGGACCGCCGGAGGTGGGTTGAATGTTGAGTGTTGAATGTTGAGTTTTGAATTCAAGCACGAAGCATTCACTTGTAACTTCAACTCTCCACTTAAACTGCCACAAAGTGGCTCCCCACTTCAACTTGCAACTTCAACTGCCGCCATTGGGTGTGCTGGGCTTCAGCTCCTTGATGACAAAGTTGCGGTAGAAGATTTCCTGGCCCTCGCTCTGTAGGCCGATGCCGCCCTCTGTCAGCGGTTCGCCGGGCTCCTTGCTGCCTTTCTTAGTGTCACGTAGCTTGGTGATGAGGTTGACGGTGTGGCCGTTGTGAATGATCTCCACGGAGTCGGCACCGTGGACGATGGCCTCCAGGGTGTTCCACTCGCCGTGGGGATTGTTGTTGGGTGTTTTTCCTGGGTAGCGGGCGAGGATGGTGCGGTTGCTGAAGGGGGATGCCTCGTGGACCTTGCCACCCTGGTCCTCGGGTAAGTAGGTTTTACCTCTCTTATCGACAAAGCTGGAGGCAAAGGGGCCAAGCTTGCTCGCCAGCCAGATGCTGCCCGGGGCTTTGGCGAGCATGTTGATCTCCACCGAGCGGGGCCGGTTGTCCTTCACACACTTGGAGTTGAGGTCGACATGGCTCATCAGCCCCGCGTTCATCGAGCCACCCTTGGCGCCCCAGCGGTAGTCCACCTTGACGTGGTAGTGGCTGTAAGGTGCCTTGGTGACAATCAGGCCGTTAGTGCCTTTTTTGACATGGATCTGGTCCGGCTTGGCGACAAAGACCTCCTGCTTGTGGACATCATCAATGTAGCCCTGGCCACGGAAGTAGATGCGGAAGTCATCCAGTGAGCCACGGTAGAGCGGCTGCCACTCAGAGGCGGGGTCGGCCGCAGATGAAGAGTGAAGGGTGAAAATTGAAGAGAGAAATAGGAGGATGATGTGTTTCATGGGATGGATACGGGGGATGGAGGGTGGATTTTGCTCAAGAAAGCAGAAAGTGGAAAGTGGAAAGTGGAAATGAGGCGCGTTGCGGCAGTTCGAGTTGATAGTTCGAGTTCAAGTCAAGAAGCTCACGCCAGCCGCCTACGGCGGAATAGTGAATAGTGAATGGTGAATAGTGAAATCCAGCACGACGGGTTCGCAAGGCTTGATAGGGGCTCACGCCAAGACGCAGAGGCGCTAAGGAATCCGCTGGAGAGTAAAAACCCCGCTGTGGGCACAGCAGGGGTTTTTTGAAGTTGAAGCCGCCTTGCGGCTA
>JBDQHQ010000331.1:0-2569 GCA_040264795.1 Akkermansiaceae bacterium
GCAATGTGCTCATGGAAGTGTTTATAGGTCGTGTTAATCTGGCGGAAGTCTCCGGCCTCAACTAACAAGGCTCCCATAATGTGCGGGAAATCGGCATGTTCGACAGCTTCTTCACCGATGGCTTGCAGTGCTTCGTTGGCTTGCTCCAGCTTGGAGCGCAATTCCTTGCGCTGCACGTCACCCTTCTCAATCTCGCCACGCATCCAGTCCCAGGCCGCTTCACCACAAACTGCCTCAATACGGCGGATTCCGGAAGCGATCGCGCCCTCCGACTTGATCTTGAAAATGCCGATGTCCTTGGTGTTGCGCACGTGGGTTCCACCGCAGAGCTCCATCGAGTAACCATCCAGCTTACCAGTCTCTCCACCTATCTGAACCACTCGAACGACATCCCCGTACTTGTCTCCAAAAAACTGCTGAATGTCCTTACGCCCCTGAATGTCAGCGTGTGGCACCTCTATCCATGAGACCGAGTCGCCAGCACTGATCCAGCCGTTAACCCTCTCCTCAAGCTGCTCCAAGGTGTCAGTGGGAACTGCGCCAGAATTGAAATCGAAGCGCAGACGCGTACGACTCACCATGGATCCCTGCTGGGAGGCATCTTCCGAGACAATCTCATGCAATGCCAGGTGGAGCAAGTGCGTGGCGGTATGGTGAGCCTCAATCGGGCGGCGGCGCTCAGTTTCCAAGCTCAGGGTCACCGTGTCTCCGATGTCAATGGGAGCTCCCAGCTCAAGCACATGGGCGCGTGCGTTGCCCAATTGCTGCACGGCGGAAACGGGGTACTCATGACCATCGTGAATCAGAGTGCCCTTGTCGCCCAACTGACCACCCATCTCAACGTAGAGGGGAGTTTTATCGGTGATGATCAACACACATTCCGGCTGCTGGTGAATTTCGAGCACCTTGGCCTCGGTCGCATCTTGCTCAAAGCCAGTGAACTCTGTACTCGCCTCAGTGGCAATATCTGCCGCGCGAATGAGTTCCTTGGTTTGGGCGGCACGGCCTTTTTCGCGCTGCTCTTCCATGAGCTGTTCAAATGTTTTCATGTCCACCTTCATACCCCTCTCGGCACAGAGAAGCTCTGTCAGATCAATGGGAAAACCGAAGGTATCGTAGAGTTGGAAAGCAAACGCTCCATCCAATTCCTCCCCGCCTTCTGCTGCCTTCTCTTCAAATTTTGCCAGGCCGCGGTCCAGGGTTTCATTGAAACTCGCTTCCTCGCGGTGAAGATTATCCTTGATCACCTGCTGGCGCTCTTTGAGCTCGGGGAATACCGCGGACATCTGCTCCACCAGTGTATCCACAAGCTCCGCCAAGAATGGCTTATCCCCGGTGAAGCCCAATGTCCTACCATAACGTACTGCCCGGCGCAGGATACGTCGCAGCACATAGTTGCGCCCCGTGTTACCTAGCATAATCCCATCAGCCAGAGAGAACGACAAGGTCCGGAGGTGGTCTGCAATCACCCGGAATGCAATTGCCTCCTTGAGCTCTGCGGACAGGGTCGACTTGTCAGCTTCCACCGATTCCGGATAGGCATCATGGTATTTCCTACCGCTGAGTTCCTCGAGCTTGCGAAATATGGGTTGGAACACATCGGTAGCGTAGTTGGTCGGCTTTTGGGAGAAATCCTTGAAGCCGTCAGTGCCTTGATAAATAGAAACGGCACGCTCAAATCCCATACCGGTATCGACATGCTTGGCGGGCAGATCACGAAAAGTACCATCGGCCTCGGCATTGTATTGGATGAATACCAGGTTCCAAATCTCAATACATAGATCGGAATCCATATTCACCAGCTTGCCATCGGTGTCACCATCGGGGGTCAGATCAACGTGCAGCTCGGAGCAGGGACCGCAGGGACCGGTCTCACCCATCATCCAGAAGTTGTCTTTGACGTTGCCGTTGACAATCTGGCGCTTGGGATCGAGTCCCTTTTTCTCAAACAAAGCCGCCCAGAAATCATAGGCCTCCTGATCAAACTGCCCCGGATCCCCCTCACCCGGCATATAAACTGTGGCATAAAGGCGATCAGCCGGAAAACCCCAACGTTCTACGACAAGCTCCCACGCCCATTCGATCGCCTCCTTCTTGAAATAATCACCAAAGGACCAGTTCCCCAGCATCTCAAACATGGTGTGGTGGTAAGTGTCGTAACCGACATCCTCCAGATCGTTATGCTTACCTCCGGCACGAATACACTTCTGAGTATCAGCAGCTCGAGGCGGGTCATGCGGAGCCTTGTCTGTACCCAGGAAATAAGGCACAAACTGATTCATACCCGCATTGGTAAAAAGCAAACCAGGGCTCTGCGGCATCAGTGAGGCCGAGGGCACAATGCTGTGTTGCTTCTCCTTGAAGAAATCGAGGAAGCTCTGGCGGATCTCGGAGGCGGTCATCTTAGAATAGTGAGTGGTGAATTGTGAATGATGAATTCACAAGGTCGTGGGCGTGCTGATAAGGAAAGATCGCCCACAAGTAAAGCAAAGAGGCACTAGCACTCCAGCCGGGCTCGCACCAGCTCGGTCCAGGCAGAGGATTCGGTGGCAAAATCAAACAGCGCGGC
>JBDQHQ010000332.1:0-2561 GCA_040264795.1 Akkermansiaceae bacterium
GCTAGGCTTTATCTGACCTCCAGCTTGGTCTTGGCCCAAAGCCATTTGACCACTTCCCCATTTTCAATAAGAGCAATCGCCTTGTTGGTTTGAGGGCCCAGAATCGTTTGTTCCTCAACGGTAACACTTCCCACCTGATAAGTCTGCCCATCAAATTCCATGTCTTCAGCCACTTCCCATGCAGAGACTTGCTCTGGAGTGAATTCACTCACGCCTTCTCCTTGGACACTCGCCTTGATGCAGGAAATGATCCCAGCATCATCCAGTATGACTGGCTTGGCGGCCTCAATACGTCTCATCTCTTCCTCCTGCTCCAAGCGGGCATTCATCACAGGCAGGACCAATTCCTTGAAGTTAGTTAGATCAACATCAATGCTGTTTTCAAGGTCGATGCCCTTGGTTTTGAAGATCAGGTTCGTGCCCTCCAAGCGCACGGGGATGACATTCGTGCCCTCCTCAAGTGAGAGCTTAAGACCACCCTGCTCAATCTCAAAGCTATCACGCAGTGATACTTCTTGCGGAAAGTCCTCAGGCTTGACCAAGCTCAAATCAATGTTGACGGTTGGGACTGGCTTGGGCTTGGGCTTCTCGACCTCTTTCTCCGGCTCAACCTTTTTCTCCACCGTGCTTTTGTTCCTGTCTGCATCACGCAGCTTGAAAAACCACGGCTCAACCAGATACCCGAGTGCCACGCACACGAGAACCAAGATGATCGTTCCTATATTTGTCATAACGGCTGTATGCCTAGCATTCGGTTGATTCTACAGCAAGCTCGATTAGCTTGCCAGAGGCTGCGTTTCACTTACTTTTTCTTGTTGCGCAGGAATGGAGGTATATCAAGATCTTCTCCCTCAAGAACATTGGGGCTCTCACCCTCAAACTTCCCCTTGGGTCCGCCGTCGAGCTCCAATTCACCCTGCGCTGACCCGCCACTGGATTCGTGATTGCCAAACAGGTCATCCTCATGCCCTGGCTCGTCTTCCTCAAAACCGGATGGGTCGGCTGTATCGTCATCCGCATTTTCAATCTCAGCAAAGGGCTGGTCTTTCTCCTCTGCATCATCGGAATCCTCGTCTTGCTCAGCATCCTGCTCTTTGAGCAAGGCGTCCGCATAGCTCTGGGCATCATCCAGACTCATGAAGTCCTCATGATCATCATCTTGATCATCATCTTGTGACACGTCGGTATCGGCATAGGCATCCTCTGCTTCTAAAACTTCTTCGACCTCATCTTCTTTGGTGTCCTGTTCTTCGGTGTCCTGCCCTGCGAAATCTTGCTCTGCAAAGTCCTGCCCCTCATCCTCTGGTGAGTAGCCCTCGCTGGGCTCCATGATTTCCTCATCCTCCGGGGCATCAATGACGGTCGATGCTTCCGCGGCCGCGGCAGACGTCTCATGATCATCATCCCAGAAATGATCCTCCGGCTCATCATCGACAGCGGAAGCAGCTGCAGCGACGCCTTCGCCTCGTTTACCGTCGTGGAGTTTACTCTCAGGAACTGCGCTGATCAGTGTTACACTCAGGCTACCATCCATGGAAGGGTCAGTGGCGACACCAAACAATACCTGAGCATCTGCAGGGATGTGCTTGGATAAGCTCTGCATGAGCAACTCAACCTCGTAAAGTGTCAGGCTTTCATCACCGCAAATGTGGATGAGAACACTCGACGCGGCCTCCAAAAGATGCCCTTTGTCGAGCAGAGGGCTGTTGAGCGCATTCTCAATGGCAAGCTGGGAACGATTTTCTCCCTCCCCGACTCCCGAACCAAAAAGACAACGTGAGCGCGTAGTGCTCAGAGCACTCATCAAGTCTGCCAAACCAACGTTAATCAAGCCTGGTCTGACCACGAGCCGTGTCACTGCCTTGATGGATTCTGAGATCATTCTGTCACAGGCGGCAAAGGCTTCGTGGATGCCCTGCTTGGCGAGAACCAACTCACCCATGCGATCATTATCAAAGGTCACCACCGCGTTGGACAATACCGCCAATTCATTAAGCGAGGCATCTGCCTGCTCCCTGCGGCGTTGCCCCTCGAATTCAAAAGGCATGGTGGCAAAAACCACGACAAAAGCTCCTTCTTCTCTGGCAGTGCGGACAATCAAGGGCGCCGCACCTGAGCCAGTGCCACCACCAAGACCCACACAAAGGAAAACCATTTTTCTGCCACGCATCGCGTCGCGGAGTTCAATCTCTGCCTCCTGGGCCGCACGGGATCCAAGATCCGGGTCACCACCGGCACCCAGTCCCTTGGTCAGATTTTTACCCAGCTGTATTTTCTCCTCCGCAACCGAACTGGAAAGTGTTCGCACATCGGTATTGGCGCACATCATCTCTGGACCACTGAGGCCATCGAGCGTGGCACGATCGAGAATGTTAGCTCCGGCACCGCCGAGCCCGATAATTTTGACAGACGACTCCGGTATAGTCTGCTGTGGATCGCGATTGTATGAGATCATTTTTAAGGTAAGGGCAGAATGCAAGGCTGACAAGAGCAGCTCAATAGTTAAGAAACCTTTATCAAAAAAGGCGGCTAGTGGCGAGCATAGAATGCTCTTTTTATGA
>JBDQHQ010000333.1:0-2545 GCA_040264795.1 Akkermansiaceae bacterium
AGAGTAGAAGTGCGGCGAGAATGCTGCGCGACTTGAAGGCTCCTGGGCTTGATTCAGTGGAAGCGACCCAGCTCAGCAGCAGGGTGTAGAGGCCGACACTCGATGCCAAAAGTATCATCCATGCTTGCACCCAATCAAAGTGATGGTTTAGGAATGTGGTTTTTGCCGAAGGCTCTGCCGGCAAGACCTGATGAGCTGCTCCAATGGCGAGCATGATCAGCATGAAACGGCAGGATGCCATCATCAACAGGGCAGCCGGTTTGTTTTTCTTATGATAAAAGGCATAGCAGCTGACCAAGGCAATCAGTAGGCAGACCAGAATCATGAGGTGGGGCTGGATCTCCTGAGCCCATAGCTGATGCCCGAAAAACCATCCAATGAGGGCAACGGCGAGCAGTAAGAGAGCGACGAGTTTCACATAAACCGCAGAGAGAATACCGCTTGGGATGGGCCGTTGAGGTCTATGTTTTTGATCAAATTCGGCATCCACCGCATCTCCCAGCAGGCAGCCTCCCACGTAAATCATAGAGGCTGCCAATATCGTGATGAGCAGGGCAAGCAGTCTGGTGCCATCGTCATAGTCACTGCTTTGATGGAGGGGGGTTAGTGAACTGGAAAGCCAGAAGGCTACCAGCACATTGCTCCACACTGTGGGCAGGTTGGCGATGCGTCCTGAGGCTAACAGGGCACTCAATGTTTCGCCTTTGGTGGGCATGAGAATAGCGTACCAGACGAGTAGGTCTGCACAAGACAGAAGAGTGGTGGGGGTGGGTGGTTTTCAGGAAAACTGTTGTTCCACTTTTTCAATGGCGTCACTGACCTCACCCCAGCGGGTGATTGCGGTTTCGAGTTTTTCGCTGAGTGTTTGGTAAGCGGAGGTCGCTTGTTGCATTTTCTCCGGATCAGAGGCGGTGGCAGGATCCGACATGTGCTCGGTAAGGGTTGCTTGTGCTGCCTCGTATTCAGCAATGTTTTTTTCAAGTTCGCCCAGTTCTGATTGGAGTGGTTTGAGGGAGTCACTGCGTTGTTTGCGCTTGGCAGCCTCGAGCTTGCGCTGCTCTTTACGGTTGCCACTACCTTCTTGAGAGACAGAATTTGACTGTTTGGAGGCCACGGCATCGGCATTTTTTTTGGCATTTTTCTCCTCCTCGATTTTTTCAAGATAGTAGGTAATGTTACCTGCAAACATCCGTGGTGCTTGGCCCTGCCGAAACTCAAGCGTCTTATCGACAATGGGGTCGAGAAAAGATCGGTTGTGAGAGACGATCAAGTAGGAGCCGGGGTAGTCACGCAGAGCGTTCTGCAACACTTCCTGGGACTGGATATCAAGGTGGTTGGTAGGCTCGTCAAGTATCAAGAAATTAGCGGGGCGAAGCAGCATACAGACCAGGGCAACGCGCGAGCGCTCACCACCGGAGAGTACGCCCACTTTTTTGAAGACATCATCACCCCGGAACAGGAAACAGCCGAGGAGATTGCGTGCGAGAGGTGCGTTCTCTCTCGATGCCGCAGCTTCAGCGCATTCCAGCACCGTTTGCTCAGGGTTCAGCTCATCGGCGTGGTTCTGGGAGAAAAAAGAAGCTGCTGCTTTGTGACCAAATCGGTGAGCTCCCTGGTCCGGACTTTCTTGTCCCGTAATGAGCCGGCAAAACGTGGATTTGCCCGCACCATTGGGTCCGACAATGGCAATGCGCTCGCCACGGGTGATTTCAAAATCAAAGTCCTCAAAAATCTTGATCTCGCCGTAGGCTTTGCTCGCTTTTTCGAGAGTGGCCACGCTGTGACCCGAGGCAGGGGGGTCGGGAAATCGGAAGCTCATTACGGCATCGTCTTGCTCGATTTCAATGAGTTCGATTTTCTCTAACTGCTTGATGCGGGATTGAACTTGCTTGGCCTTGGTTGCCTTGGAGCGAAAGCGATCAATAAAATCTTGCGCCTGTTTGATGTCCCTCTGCTGCGCTTTGTATTGCTTGATGAGAATTTCCTTACGGAGGACTGATTCTTTAACGTAAAAGGAGTAGTTGCCCGCATATTCCTCAGCCCTGCCGTGATGAAAGGCAATGGTTCGTGTGGTCAGCATGTCCAGAAGCGCTAGGTCATGGGAGATAATCAGAATTGCCCCCGGATAGTTGAGCAGATAGGACTCCATCCACTTTTGTGAGTCGATGTCCAGATGGTTGGTGGGCTCGTCAAGTAGCAGGACTTGCGGTTGTTGCAGAAGTAGTTTGGCGAGGGCGATACGCATTTGCCAGCCACCAGAAAACTCGCTGCAATCGCGGTTGAAATCAGAGCGTTTGAAGCCGAGGCCAGTGAGCACGGATTCCATTTTTGGTTTGATCGTGCCGGGGTTGGCAGCTTCTAGTTTCAGTTCCAGGTCTCCTATGTCGTGGAGAAGATCCGAGTAGGGAGCTGAGCGCGGATCAAGGCCGTGGAGTTTCTCGGACAGGTCGTCTATGTTGGTTTGTAGCTCGCGGGTCTCGGCAAATGCGGACTCTACCTCATCCCACAGTGAAATGCCTTTGATGTGAATGCCCTCTTGAGGCAG
>JBDQHQ010000334.1:0-2535 GCA_040264795.1 Akkermansiaceae bacterium
AGGCAGCATTCAAATTGAAGACTTCACACTCACAACGGGAGATGCTGCCATGATAGACGGAAAAACCCCATACATCTCAGCCCTGGAAGATAGCGAATTTCTCTACTTCAATATCTAACCACCCAAACACCAACAAACAAAATACAATGAAATACAAGCTAATCATCACCACTGCTGCCACAGCACTGCTTTTTACCGCATGCAAGAATCCAGCAGATTCATCAACCGAGGCAAGTGTATCAAAAGCAAAAGATGTTTCCACCGAGGCAATCCGCGGCACCAAGTGGGTATTCACTGAGGACTCAACCATTAACTTCATTGGGTCAAAGGTCACTGGCAGCCATGAGGGCGGCTTCAAAAAATTTAATGGGCATTTCTATGTTGATGAAAACTCGCTTGCCCCGAGCGGACACCAGATCATCATTGATATGGCATCCACCTACTCAGACGCAGAAAAGCTTACCGGCCATTTGCTCAGTGCTGATTTTTTTGACGTGGCAACTTACCCAACCAGCACTTTCACCGTAACCGGCATCGAAGAGCAACCAGGCGCAAAAGGACAAACCCATGCACTCACTGGAAATTTTGATTTTCATGGAGTTACCAAATCAATCACCATTCCCGTTGCCGTTTCCAGTTCGGAGAAGGAAATCAATGTGACAGCTGACTTCTTTATTAACCGCTTCGACTTCAACATCAAATACCCCGGGAAAACGGATGACCTCATTCGCAATGAAGTCGTCATCAAGTTCGACCTCAAAGCTACTCCTGCAACATCAGAACAATAAGCACATACCGGCATGAATATCTTATCGATCGGAGCTTCCAGCAGCTCAACATCCATCAACCAGCACCTCGCCGACCACGCAGCAAACCTGATACCCGGTGCAAACGTCACCTCATTTGCCTTGTCTGCACTCACCCTGCCCATCTACAGCGAGGACGAGGAAAAGGAAAACGGCATCCCCGCGGACGCCCAACGCTTTCTCGATGCCATTCGGGAACACGACGGCATCGTCCTCTCCCTGGCAGAACACAACGGGTCTTACACTGCCGCGTTTAAAAACCTCTATGACTGGGCATCACGCGCCGAGCAACAAGTCTGGCAGGGAAAGTCCATGCTCTTGTTAAGCACCTCACCCGGCGCCCGCGGCGGTGCCACTGTCATGGAGGCGGGAAAAGCGACATTCCCTCGCATGGGAGCAAAAATTGAAGCTAGCTTCAGCCTGCCGGGCTTTTATGATCACTTTTCCAGCGAGGAAGGAATAAAAGACCCGGGCCTCAACTCTCAATTAGAACAAGCCATCGGTGATTTCACTCCCTCCTTATAACAACCAACCCAAATAGCCATGAAACACATACCAAATATCGCAGCCGCCCTCCTTGGGCTTGCCTTCATCGTCTTCGGGCTCAACCACTTCCTTCATTTCCTCCAAGTGCCCAAACCACCCGAGGGATCTCCCCCCTATCTCTTCTTTGGAGCGATCGGACCTACCGGTTACCTTACCTTTGTGAAAGTGTGTGAAATTCTGGTCGGAATCCTCGTCGCCGTTCCTCTGACCCGCAATATCGGCCTCCTCATCCTCGGCCCGATTGTCGTCAATATCCTCGCCTTCCAGATATTTCTCACCAAAAGCGCCGGGCTTTTCGACCCTCCCGTCATTGCCGTAACCGTGCTTTCGGCCTATTTATTGTGGATTGGCCGCAAAAAGTTCTACGGACTGCTCAATGGATGATCGCCGCCAGCCGTTTTGGCAAAGCTTAGGCGATCAACAAGCAATTAAAAGCCCCGGGAGCTTGGAGGTCTCCCGGGGCGATAAATACAGTTCCATACACGCTGATGTATTGGAATTAACTGACAACTGCAACTGTTGTGTTCATTTGGTATTTTTTGAACAACGAAGAATACGGTGTTCACTGATCATAGACTCCCCATGACTATATTCGTTCAAAGAAAATTAAGATTACTTGCTTTTTTATCCTGCATGACTGTCTAAGTCACCTATTTACAAGGATTAGCACTGATTAAATTTTTGTTGATGATCTGGTTTTCCGCTGGATTACGCCATTCGTTGCAATTCTCTTGCGAATTTCCAATGACACCGCTACACCCTGCTCCGCACCCACTGATTTCATGGCAGGATTTTTAAAGCAACTCTTCAACAAGGTCACCAACCGGGCAGATGTAGACTGGGACGAGCTGGAAGCTGACCTGATCCGCGCTGACTTGGGAGCACGTACCGCCATGGCTATTGTTGACGAGCTGCAGGATATGGGGCGTAAAGTATCAGCTGAAGACGTCGTTGATGTCTGCAAACAGCATATTGGCGGCATTCTCACTCAGGATGCTGAGGAGCTCAAACCCAGAGCCGACGGTCAACCCATGGTTATTCTTATGGTCGGGGTCAATGGAACCGGCAAAACAACATCCACGGCGAAACTGGCCAATTTGCTCAAAAACAAGGGTTATTCGGTCATGCTTGCCGCCGCAGACACCTTTCGAGCTGCTGCGGTCGAGCAGCTCGGTGTATGGGG
>JBDQHQ010000335.1:0-2530 GCA_040264795.1 Akkermansiaceae bacterium
AAGAGCATGGCCGGGTAGCTAAGTGCGGCACTGATAAGCGCTGAAAGCATCTAAGCGCCAAGCAGTTCTCAAGATTAATTTTCCCTGAAAGACCGTGGAAGACCACCACGTTGATAGGCTGGGGGTGGAAGTGCAGCAATGTATGCAGCTCACCAGTACTAATCGTCTGTCTGGCTTGATTTCTTCGGAATTCAATTCCTTGCTGAATTGAACTACGAAATCAGAATGAGGCACCGGAACATAAGCAGTCCGGAGGCCAATTCATTCGAAATTCAACATGTTTGGTATGGTTTAAAGCCATAATCATACGAGTATCCAAGGACAAGCGGACGAAGTGGAACCATCGTCGTTGTTATTTGAACACACCAGGAAATATCACTCTACAGTTGTCAGCGAATGCTGTGGTTCTCATCCCGTTGGGAGAGATCACTTCATCCCATTCTTTTCCAAGACCAACAACATCAACTCTACATCGTAGCCCAACTTGACACCAAGGTCCTTCAAGGCCCGCTGGGGTGACCGGAGTCCGCTTCTTAAGCACACACATACCGTGCATGAGACGCGCCCTCTGGTGACCATAGCATGGTGGAACCACCCGGTCCCATTCCGAACCCGGAAGTGAAACACTGTTGCGCCGATGGTAGTGGGGCGATAGGCCCTGTGAGAGTAGGTCGTTGCCAGGTCTATGCCCGGTCCCGTCGTAACCGATGGGACCGGGCTTTTTTGTGCCCTGATCACTGTGACATTTCGGTGATGCAGTTAGGTCGAAGCTGACTTTGGGGCAAAAGGAGTTAACGCGTGACAAAATGCCGACTCAAGTTTTACGATGGCGCTGTGAAAATCGAAATTGAGTATTGCGAGGTTTGAAATTACCGACCTGAAGCTGACCGTGTGTCAGCTGAAATCAATCAAGCTACGGGTATTGAGGTGACATTAATCCCCAGTAGCGGAGGAATCTTTGAAATACGCAAGGATGGAAATGTTCTATGGAAAAAAGAGAGAGGGGGAGCTTTTCCTGCCGCAGGTGAGGCCTCGTCTCTTTTTGCCTAATTTTTTAGAACCCTAGAAAAGAATGAAACTAATTAGACACGGGGATCCGGGCAGAGAGTCTCCAGGCGTAATACTGCCAGATGGGAAATTGGTAGACGCATCCAATGAGTTCAGAAACTATGACGAAGGCTTCTTTGCCTGCGGTGGGCTTGAATCACTCCAGAGCTGGATTGATCACGATTGCCCTGGGGGATGCATGATTGATGCGGATGTGCGGATAGCTTCTCCGGTTGCACGCCCTTCGAAGTTAATCTGCGTGGGGAAAAACTACGTGGATCATGCCAAGGAATTTGGCGGCGGCGTCCCTGACGAGCCTGTCTTGTTCATGAAGGCGTCAACCGCATGTTCTGGCCCTCATGATGACGTGGTAATACCGGAAACATGCAGGAAGCTCGACTATGAAGTGGAGCTAGCGGTGATTATCTCGCAAACTGCAAAACACATTGAGCAAAAAGATGCCATGGATCATATTGCGGGGTATACCGTGTTATGTGACTACAGTGAGCGCGCATGGCAGAAGGAGCATTGTGGTCAGTGGGTGAAAGGTAAAAGCCTAGACACCTTTGCTCCCTTCGGCCCGTGCTTGGTTACAAAAGACGAGCTCCCGGACCCACATAGCTTGTATCTCTGGACCAAGGTCAATGGGGACAAGAGACAAAAGGGATGGAGTGGCAATATGATGTTCAGCGTCCCTTATCTGGTTAGCTATATTTCCAGGTACATGACGCTCCTGCCCGGCGACATCATCGCAACAGGCACGCCAGCTGGGGTTGGAATGGGCATGAATCCGCCTCACTTCCTGACAGTTGGCGATCAGGTTGAGCTTGGCATCACCGGCATCGGCAGTATTTGCCAGAGAATTATCTCGGGGGCCTGATTCAATGTGCGTGATAGTAGATCAGGGCACAGGAACGCGGGCAAGCAACTGATCGACAATGTCATCCGTTGTTACGTCCTCAGCCTCTGCCTCATAGCTGGGAATAATACGATGACGTAACACATCATGGGCAAGATCCTTGATGTCCTGAGGGGTGACAAAAGAGCGGCCCTGAGTGAAGGCCTTGGCTCGGGAAGCTAGCGCCAAATTGATGGTAGCACGAGGCGAGGCCCCGACGCGGATGAAGTTTTTCAATGAACCGTCGAGCTTAGCTGGTTCACGGCTAGCGTGAACCAAATGAACAATATACTTACGAACTTCTGGGTCTATGTAGATGCTATTCACAAGCTCCATGCTCTTTGCAATTGTTGGAACATCAACCACGGATGAAGTTTCATAAACAGGTTCCGAGGTAGCCATCCGGTCAAGAATGACGAGTTCTTCCGCTTGATTGGGGTAAGAAACGGTTACCTTGAGAAGAAACCTGTCCAGCTGGGCTTCAGGGAGCTGGTATGTTCCTTCCTGATCAATTGGGTTCTGGGTAGCCAAAACCAGAAATGGGTTGGGCAGGGGGTGAGTAGTATCACCAATGGTTACTTGGCG
>JBDQHQ010000336.1:0-2524 GCA_040264795.1 Akkermansiaceae bacterium
GTGGGTGTGGAAACGTTGTCGATGGCGATGGTTCCGCCGATGATAATAGACATGATAAGTGGGTATGTTAGTTGGTTTCTCTAACCTGCTTTGAGGTCACGGATGATATTCTGAGTGGTTTGGACAATGTCATCCGCCTGCAGCAATGCGGAGACAATGACCACACGTCGTGCCCCTGAGGCAAGAACCAATTCAAGATTCTCGGGCTTAATACCGCCAATGCAAAATACCGGAATCTGGCTACCGATCTCCTTTTCAGCCTGGGATACCTGCTCAATACCAATCCCTGGGCGTCCCTTTTTCGTCGGCGTCGGAAATAGTGGCCCAAATCCGATGTAATCAAATCCCTCCTCCAGCGCAGCCCGGGCCTGATCCAGTGAATGGGTTGATCTTCCCACCAAGATCTGATCCCCGACAATTTGCCTGACTTCCGTCAGTGAGCCATCATCCTGGCCAATGTGCACTCCATCCGCTCCGAGGGCTACAGCAGCCTCCGCATAATCGTTGATTACCAGCGGAACCGCCTTGGATTTGCAGAATTGCACCAAACGCGGTGCGTGATTGCGCACCAAGGCAATCACAGCGTCACAATCGTAGCCCTTGGCTCGTAGTTGAAGCACTCCCGCTCCCCCTCGTATCAGTGCCTCGGCAACTTCCTGAATTTGCTCTGGCTCGATGTAGCCCATGTCCAAAATGCCATACAATAAGGCATCGGAGAGTTCGCTTCCCGGGTTTGTGACTGGATTGCTTGTTTCCACGGCCCCGCCATAGAGCATAAAGGGCTGATGATAAATGCTAAATTCAATTGCCATAAGACCCCTCCTCCGCTATCACCCGCGCAAATAAGCGCTTTTCACTAAGTATACCAACCACCGACAATATGGCTGAAACATCATCTAAACCATCCTCTGACTCTCATGTCCCGATCGCAGAAATCGATCTCGGACCCAGCAAGCTCGATCAATTCCTTGATAACCACCAGAACAAGCTCGTCATTGCGGCCATCCTCATTGCCCTCGGAGTAGTGGCCTACGTCATCTACGACGGCCTGGCTCAGGCAAAGGCCAATGACGCCGGAGCAGCATTACTCTCTGCGCAAGAATCCGGCGAATACGAGAATGTCATCAAAACATGGCCCGAGACCAACGCCGCAGCCAGTGCCAAACTTCTGCTCGCTGATATCCAGTGGGCTGATTCCCAGCCTGATTCCATTGCCACTCTGGAAGAATTCATCAACCAGCATCCACAGCACCCATCCATCGCTACCGCAAAAACCAGCCTGGGGCTGCGCCTCATCGAGCAAGGCAAGACGGATGAAGCCAGGGATGTGCTTGCCGAAGTGGTCGATAATGACGCCTACCGCTACATTGCCCCCATGGCATGCATAGCTCTGGGAGACATTGCTAAAGCCGAGGGTAAGATAGCTGATGCAACGCAATGGTATGAGCGGGCCCAGCAGGATTCCGAGGGCGGGAAAAATGCCTTCGAGTCACTTGCCTCGGCACGCCTTTTGATTGTTAACGCAAAGCCTCCCACAAAACTCAAACCACAACTGCCCGCTGCCACGGAGCAGCAACAACTGCCTCCAGTGCAGCCCGACAACGCCGGTGACAAGCAAGCCGAGGCAGTGCCAGCAGTTGAGCCAGTAGCTGCCCCCGAAGCACCTGCAACAGCCGCTCCGGAAGCAGCGGATTCAGAGTCCCAAGACTCTGCCCCTGAAAAAAGCGAATAATCCGGCATAAAGCCTGACTTTTTTTAGTTTTCCCTTGCCCATGGGGGGCTTTTCCTCCTAATTGAAGTATCAACCCATTTAATCCACCGTGTTTCAAAAAGTAATAGGACAAAAATCAGAATCCGACATCGTATCTACCGGACCATCCTCCAGCGAATCGGCTCCCAGCTCCAAGCCAGCCGCACCTAAATCCCACAGCAGCGCCCCTGCCCCATCATCCAAGTCTCCCAACTCAGCACCCAGTGGTCGCAACGTGCTCAGCACGGACGTGGAGATCAAGGGCAGCATCAAATTCTTAAACGATCTTGTCGTTGATGGTAAAATTGAAGGCAGCATCATCTCTGATGGAGCTCTCACCGTTGGTGAAAATGCCCGTATTAGGGCTGAGATCAGTACTCGCTCAGTCGTCATTTACGGTAAGGTTCACGGTGACATCGAAGTAGTGGACACCGTTGAACTCAAAGCCAATGCTGAACTCGTTGGTGACATCAAAGCAGCATCCCTTTCCATCGAGCCTGGTGCCATCTTCGTTGGTAAATCAACCGTGGGCAGCCCTTCAGTCAAACCACAGACCCAAACTACAACAACCACCGTTACTAGTGCCAAGCAGCCCACCAAACAAAGCAGCACTAATAATGACAGCACAAGTGAGTTACCACTTAGCAGCAAGCCTGAGTCCGGCAGTAAGACGGTTTCAAGTTAGCAGGCTTCTCCAAGTTCCTGCCACAGAATCACTGATACCCGCCACCGGTTTGTTGCCGGCCGGCGGGTTTTTATTACCATTGATTCAAA
>JBDQHQ010000337.1:0-2520 GCA_040264795.1 Akkermansiaceae bacterium
CCACCAAGGAATACGACAGCTACCTGCTCTACTTCGAGTTCCGCTTCGATCACCTCAAGGGCAACTCCGGCCTGATGTATCACTCGAAGTACAACGGCGCCAAAAAATTTGCCGGCATCCAGTTTGAGATGGATCCCACTAAGCGCCGGTGGACCGGTCTGCTCTACGCGGAAAACCTCGGCGGCTGGCACTACCCGAACCGCGATGGTGCTGCAGGCAAAGACAAGGCCAGTAAGGAAACCATGCGCGAGCTCACTAAAATCGGCCAGGAAGCCTTCAACCCGACCGGCTGGAATGCCGGTTTCATCCGCGTCCGCGGCAATGAGCTCCAGACCTGGCTCAATGGCAAACTTCGCACTGACTACACCTGGAAGGTTGCCAACTTCCCCGGCCAGGGCTCCATCGCCCTGCAGATCCACGGTGGTAAATCTTGCGCCGTCTCCTGGCGTAATCTCTACCTGCTGCCACTCGAGAGCGACAGCAAGTAAGGCGCCCACCGAGTAAGCGACTAGCCGAGGCGTGCTACATCATCAGCTTCCGGTCCAGCGTGCGGTACTGAATCGCCTCGAGCACGTGCTCTGGCAAAATATCAGAACTGTCGGCAAGATCCGCAAGGGTTCTGGCTACTTTTAAAATGCGGTCATGGGCCCTGGCGGAAAAGTTCAGCTCGCTCATGGCATGCTCAAGGTAGCCGGAGGCGGTAGCATCAATCTTGCAGTGCTCGCGCATCACCTTGCTTGGCATGGATGCATTACAGGTCACATTGCCGTGGCCGGAAAACCTTTCCAGCTGTCGCTCGCGTGCCGCCTCTACCCGACCGCGCACCACAGCTGAAGTCTCACCAGACTCATCGCTCGCCAGCTCCCTGTATTCCACCAGAGGGACCTCCACATGAATATCAATCCGGTCTAATAAGGGCCCGGAAATGCGTTGCCTGTATTTCTCGATCTTTGGTGGCGAGCAGCGGCACTCCCGCTTGGGATCGCCATAATAACCACAGGGGCATGGGTTCATTGCCGCCACCATCATAAATCTACTCGGGAAGGTCAGACTTCCCGCAGCACGTGAAATCGTCACTTCCCCATCTTCCAGAGGCTGCCTCATGACCTCGAGCGTCTGCCTCCTGAACTCTGGCAGCTCATCGAGAAACAGCACCCCGTTATGTGCGAGGGATACCTCCCCCGGGCCGGGATTGGTACCACCTCCCAACAAGCCGGCATCGGAAATCGTGTGGTGTGGTGCCCTGAAGGGCCGGGTTACCAGCAAGGCGTTCTCCTTGCTGAGTAAATTCGCAATGGAATGCACCTTGGTGGAATCAATCGCCTCCATCTCGTTGAGGTCCGGAAGAATGGTGGGCAGACGCTTGGCGATCATGGATTTCCCCGTGCCCGGAGGCCCGACCATCAGCAAGTTGTGTCCACCCGCTGCAGCCACCTCCAAGGCACGCTTCACCTGGTGCTGGCCTTTGACATCCTCCAGGCCCACCTCGTAATGCCGGCGCGTGTCGAAAAGTTGTTTCCTGTCCAAGTGGTAGGGTGCCAGGATTCGTTGCCCGGTGATAAAGTCCCAGGCCTCGCGCAAATTTTCCACCCCATAAACTTCCAGCCCCTCAACCACGGCCGCCTCCGCAGCATTCTCAGCAGGCACGATCAAACGCGTCTTGCCGCGCTTTTTAGCATCCAGAGCCATCGGCAAAACTCCACGTATCGGCCGCACCATGCCATCCAAGGCTAATTCACCTGCAATGGCGTAACGTTCGGGCTCCCGGATGGAATCATCTCCCGCTGTTTCAGCCAGAGCCAGGGCAATGGGCAGGTCAAAACGCGGCCCCTCTTTTTTCAGATCAGCCGGTGCAAGGTTCACCGTCTTGACGCCATCCGCCCATCTCAGGGCAGAGTTACTCAAGGCAGAGGTCACTCGTTGCGAGCTCTCCCTTACGGCCGCATCAGGGAGGCCAACCACATTAATGACCGGCTTTTCCGCATTAAAGGCACTTACCTCAACCTCAACCTCAATTCCATCCACTCCTAGTAGGGCAGATGAGTAAACACGCACTATCATGTGTTCAAACTAACAGTACCTGTTAGAAGGTAAAGAATCAATTTCAAAACCCCCATATGCGAGCTAAAAAAGCAGTATTTCGGCCTCCAAAGGACTTAAATTAGAATCATTCTAAAATAAATGAACAAAAAGCCATTTGGGCACGTTTAATTAAGTAGAAAAGAACTTACAAAATACATGCAATCTTTTGGAATAAAATGCCATTGTGTGACGCTTAACTGTATGAACACGTTACCATAGTGATTTGATAACACAAATTAAGCAAGCCTTCCACCATTCTCCCGCTCCCAAAACACCAAACACCACTAATATCATGTCCAGATTTGAATCAGATAAAAGCCTGAGGCTCTACCTTAGGGAAATCTCCAAGACAGACTTACTCACGCCTGAGCAAGAGGTTGAGCTGGCTGCCCGCATCAAGAGGGGTGACAAGAAAGCGCGTTCTCATATGATTCGTGC
>JBDQHQ010000338.1:0-2517 GCA_040264795.1 Akkermansiaceae bacterium
GCTACAACTACGGCCACCACCCCATCATCGAGTTTCCTGAGCATGGTGGGCCCTTTGCCATCCATACGAGCCCTTTTATCCACGGGCAAGTCTACCCAGGTGCCTTTGAAGATCCTGCCAATGGCGGCCACAGCAGTCTGAAAGAAGGCGCTATCTTCACCTCCCTCGATCAGGTCCCCATGGCGGACGGCTCCACCACCTCGCTAGCTCAGTATCCAGCACGTGAGGGCTTCGCGGATCTTATTCTTTACTCAGCAGCCCCACAAGACCTCGCATGGACCGCCGTTACTCTCGACGGCTACGCCTGGATCTCCTTGAAGAATCCCAAGCAGTTCCCCAGCACCCTGTTCTGGATCTCCAACGGCGGACGCCATTACCAGCCGTGGAACGGACGCCACAAAAACAGAATCGGCATCGAGGACGTCTGCTCCTATTTCCACGAGGGTCTGGAATCATCGCGCAGCAACAAGCTACCCCACGGAATCGCTACCACCGCAGACTTCAGCAACGACCAGCCCACCGAGCTTTGCCACATCCAGATGGTACACGCTTTACCCGAGGGCTTCGGCACGGTTGAGAACATCATCCCTGATTCCGAGGGCCGGGGAGTCCTGCTTGTGGATGAAAACGGCCAAGAAACCCTCGCCCCTGTGGACTGCTCCTTTCTTGGCTACTGATCTCCCAGACATCATCCATCCTCATTTTGTATTACTCTGGTGAAAAATACGTGACAAAATATACGTCTATTGAATACTGCAAAGATACTCCGTGATTCAGAGCGCAATCATTCGGCATCTCCTTCACCAAAAATCCAACCCTTCTCAGCAACCTATACTACCACATCATGAAAAAACTCAATATCGGCGTCGTCGGCTACGGCCTCATGGGCAGAACCCACACCAATGCCTACCGCCAGGCACCCAGATTCTTTGATCTCGAATACGAGCCCGTGCTCAAAGCCATCTGCGGTCGTGATGATGCACGCGGTAAAGCCTTTGCCAAAAACTGGGGTTATGAAAGCAATGAGACCGACTGGCGCAAGCTCATCGAACGTGATGACATCGATGCCATTGACATCGCCTCACCCAACAACACCCACCATGATATCGCCATCGCCGCAGCCGAAGCAGGCAAGATGGTTCTCTGTGAAAAACCCCTCGGGCGCAATCCAGAGGAAAGCCAGCAAATGGTCGACGCTGTGGAAAAAGCCGGAGTGCCTAACTTCGTCTGGTATAACTACCGCTTTGTTCCCGCCGTCACCATGGCCAAAAACATCGTCGATAGTGGCAAACTCGGCCGCATCTTCCACTACCGCGCCAATTTCCTCCAAGACTGGACCATTGATGCCGAGCTCCCTCAGGGTGGCGAAGGCCTGTGGCGACTCGATGTTGATGCCGCTGGCAGTGGAGTCACCGGTGACCTACTAGCACACTGTATCGATACCGCCATGTGGATTAACGGGCCGATCGAGTCCGTCACCGCCATGACCGAGACCTTCATCAAGGAACGCATGCACCAAGACACCGGGGATATGCAAAAAGTCGGCATCGATGACGCCTGTGCATTCTTGGCTCGCTTTAAGAACGGCTCCGTAGCCATCTTTGAATCCACCCGCTACGCACGCGGCCACAAGGCACTCTACAGCTTTGAGATCAACGGCGAGAACGCCTCCATGACCTGGGACCTGCATGACATGCACCGCCTCGGTTATTATGACTACGCTGATGAAAGTGCCGTCCGCGGCTGGCGTGACATCCACGTCAGTAATACCAGTGGTGACCAGCCCTACATGGACAAGTGGTGGATCCCCGGCACCAATATCGGCTACGAGCACACTTTCACCCATGGCGTTTACGAGTTCCTCAAAAACCCAGATGCCGATGATGGTAAGAGACACTACCCGACCTTCGCCGACGCCCTCCAGACCGACAAGGTATGTGCTGCCGTGCTCCAGTCCGGCAAAGACAAGCAGTGGCACGATGTCTAAGGACGTCTGAGAAAACAACACCTCCCCAATTCGAGAATCAATCAACTCACTTCAATCCACCCAATCTAAATAACAAATCAACAATCTATGAGCACTGCACAAATCGCCAAAGACGCCCTTGACCAAGGTCAGGGAATTTTACGCCTGGCCCCTAACTGGGTCCCCCGCTCCTTCTGTGTTCCCGGCAGACGCATCAGACTTCACCCTGACGACTATTACGCCCTCGGTGGCGAGCGTGGAGGCATTGATGAGCGTTGGTTCTCCAGTACCACCCCTGCAGATAACGGCCCCCTGACCGGTGTTAACGAAGGCCTCAGCATGGTCGTGTTTAACGACGGCTCCACCACCCACCAGATCACCCTGCGTGATGCCATTGACGAGCTCAAGAGCGAGATCATCGGCAGCCGCCTCTGGGACGAGCACCAGAAATGGCCGGTTTACTCCAAGTTCTTTGACAACAAAGGACCTCTTCCCCACCACGTGCATCACAGTGATGAGTATGCCGCTAAAGTTGGCCAACTCGGCAAACC
>JBDQHQ010000339.1:0-2513 GCA_040264795.1 Akkermansiaceae bacterium
GCACCCGGTGCCCGCCTTCCCATTGGTCGCGCTTCATACCGCGCCAGGGACGCGCTCCATCGTGTTCGTGGTCATTGCGCATGTTGACCACGGTCGGCACCTCAGGTCCGTTATCGCTGGTGAGGATCAAAAGGGTGTTACTGGCTAGATCGTGCTCGTCGAGTTTGGCCATCAGCTTGCCGACAATGCCGTCCATCTGCAGGATAAAGTCGCCGTGCGGACCCGCCCGGGACTTGCCACGGTATTCGGCCGCAGGAATCGAGGGCAGGTGGACCGCCTGGGTCGAGTGCAAGAGGAAGAAAGGTTTGCCGTCATCGCGCTGGGCATGGCGATCAAGGTAGTCGAGGCTCTTCTCAAGAAACTGGTTGTCGATTTCCGCAATATCGAAGTCCGCCGCGATGAGCCCCTGACGGAAATCGCGTGTGTAGACGTTGTTGGGATAGGCGTCGCGCTCGACCAATTTGGTCGGTGGAACCGGAATTCTGTCACCATCAATGAATGCATAGAGCCAATCGGTGGTCGGGCAACAGGCGGTGCCAAAGAACTCGTCGAAGCCGTGGTGGATGGGTGCATCAGGAATGGCGCGACTGTAGTCGATGCGCCTGACCCCCTCGACACCACCTTCCCGGATGCGCTTGCCATTCTTGTCGAAAAAACTGAGACCAATGTGCCATTTTCCAAACATGGCTGTATGATAGCCCTGACCCTTTAGCAACTCGGGAAGAGTCAGGCGCTCCTTCTCAATCATGCAGGGGCCGCCCACACCGGTGAAAACGCCAAACTTTCCCGTGCGAAAGGCCATCCGGCCGGTCATCACACTGTAGCGTGTGGGCGTGCACACAGTGGCCGGACTGTGGGCATCGGTGAAGCGCATGCCCTCGGCGGCCAACTGGTCCATTCGTGGCGTGTTGATCTTGGCTTTCTTGTTGTAGCAACTGACGTCACCGTATCCGAGATCATCAGCAAGGATCAGCAATATATTGGGCAAGGCTTGCTTTTGATTCACCTCCTGGCCGATGGCCGGACCACCAGCAATGGCCAGGCATGCGGTGATGTGAATGAGCAATTTCATGAAGCTGGATTGGAGCGAAAGCATCGTAGAATGGCATTGTGAACATCCGTGGCCGTCTCAACCACATCATCCGTGCCAAGCCATACCGGCTGTTCGTTTTCGGGAACCCGGTCTCGGCCGTGCGACCCTTTCACCAGACTGGCATCGAGCGGTATGACTTCTAGTAAGGCACGCATGCCGAGCTTCTTCTTGAGTAGGAATTTGGCGATCTGCCATTTGGGCAGGGACAGTCCGGGATCGAGAAAGAGCTCGCAGGGATCGTAGCCGGGCTTGCGGTGAATGTCCACGCAGCGGGCAAAGTCGGGTGCCAATGCATCTTCCAGCCAGTAGTAGTAGGTGAACCAGGCATCGGGGCCGGAGACGGCAACGAAGTCCCCTGCCCTGCCAAGACCATTCATGCTGCGGACTTCATCCACGCCATCGGTTTGATCTAGCAGGGCTTTGACTTCGTCACGGATGGAGTCGTCATTGACGTAAACGTGCGCGACTTGATGATCGGCCACGGCAAATGCCCGGCAGCCACCGACATCGAGCGTCTCACGCCCGAGCTCATCCTTGATCGAAAGCCAGCCCTTCTGACGAAAGAGGCGATTGAGATGGATTGGGCTGCTCACGCGCGAAATACCATACTCCGAGAGGATAACCACCTTCACGCCACGCCCTTCGTAATAGTCGATGAGGTCACCAACCACGGCATCAATCTCGCCCAAGGCATGCGGCACCTGTTCGCTGTCCGGTCCATCCTTCTGCAACACGTAGTCGAGATGCGGCAGGTAAATGAGAGACAAGGTGGGAGCGTGTTTGCGCTCAACCCATTTAGCGGAGTTGGCAATCCAGCGTGAACAGGGGATACCCGCAGCAGGCCCCCAAAAGGAAGGAAAGGGAAATGCACCCAAGTCGCGCTTGAGCTCGTCTCGCATGGCCATGGGCTGGGTGTGGATATCGAAGACCTTGCGACCATCTGCCGGATAGAGCGGGCGCGGGGTGATCGAATAATCCGCGGTGGAATGCATATTATACCACCAAAAGAGCTTGGCGCAGGTAAAGTCAGCCACTTCCTTGCGAAGCTTCTCCCACAACTTCTCGCCCTGCACTAGGTGATTGCTTTGCTTCCAGAAACGGACCTCGGCGCATTCGCGGTCGTACCAGCCATTGGCGACGATCCCGTGCTGGTCGACGTCCTTACCGGTAAGAATGGAGGATTGAGCCGTGCAAGTGACCGCCGGAAAGGCCGGCTGATAGGACTGGCAGCCGTGTTTTTGCGAAAAATCTAACAGACGAGATGTGTGCTCTCCAATCAGGGATTTGGAGAGACCGACTACATTGAGAACTGCGACACGCATGAGCTTGGATGACTCCCGATGGAATCATAAGTGCCGAGCTTGGGCAGATTCCCTCTGAAATCAACCCTCCAGAGAGCTTGTAGTGTTTCTCAGAAGCA
>JBDQHQ010000340.1:0-2512 GCA_040264795.1 Akkermansiaceae bacterium
CAATGATGCCAGTGGAATCTTTAAAGGGCGTTCTTTGTGGCCCCTGAAAAACCTAACATCTAACCGCTGTTGATTTCTATCAGAAAGTTGGTTCTGTCAATATTGATTTGCGGTTTTTTTAAGAGGAGGGCTGGTCTATTTATTGAGGGCTATCCCTTATTTTTATTTGCTATTCCAGATAGCTTGGTTTTACTTATCCCCCTATGTATCAATTAGTTTGTCTGCTTTGTTTGTCCTTGATGTTGCCAGTTTTACTCCTGGCTGAAGTCCCAAAAGATAACTGGGAAGCTAAGGTCCTGGAAGGCGTGGAAGGCTTGCAGGCCGTCGAAGTCAAGAAACCACGCAAACTTCTCGTTTACGCAGTGACCCGTGGATTCAGGCACAAATCCATTCCAACTGGCAAAGTCGCCATGCGCGTATTGGGAGAAAAAACAGGTGCCTTTGAGGCGGTGATCAGTGATGACATGGCTCATTTTGAGCCTGAGAAAATCCACGATTTTGACGCGATATGCTTTTTGAATACCACGAAGGATGTTTTTAAACCTGCCAAAGATGAGTGGGCAAAAATGGATCCTGCCCAGAGAAAAAAAGCACAGGAAAGAGAGGTGCGTTTACAGCAGAGTCTGATCGATTTTCTCAAGAGTGGAAAAGGTTTTGTAGGAATTCATTCGGCGACAGACACCTATTACTCATGGAGTGAGTATGGTGAGATGATCGGAGGATACTTTGACGGGCATCCCTGGAATGCGGGAACCCCTGTAAGTATCATGGTGGAGAAAGGGCAGGAGCAGCATCCTTGCTGTGCTCATTTGGAGGGCGGAAATTTAAACTTCAAAGAGGAAATATATCAGTTCAAGGCGCCTTATGATCCTAACAAGCTGCACATGCTACTCCGGCTTGATCCTGAGCAAACAGATATCAGCAAGGGCAAGCGCACCGATGAGGATTACGGGGTCAGCTGGTTGAAGTATCACGGCCAGGGACGGGTTTTTTATTGTTCGCTCGGGCATAATGATCACATCTATGCGAATCCCCAGGTTCTGGAGCACTATCTTAAAGGGATTCAGTGGGCTTTGGGTGACCTTGAGGCAGAAGTTAAGATAGGGGAGTAGTCGCGAGGAGTGATCACAGAAAGCATTTCGCCTTTCCGGCACTGGCAAAGATGTGGCGAATTCTTCAGGCAATTAGCAATCTCTTCTGGCTCTGGACCATATTGGGAACAGTCTGGGCATGGTTTGTGCCTGAGCACTTCACCTGGTTTATATCTGAAAAATTTCCCGGAACAGATATCAAGCTCATCAATCTGGGGCTTGGGGTAATCATGCTTGGCATGGGTATTACCCTGAGTGTGGATGATTTTAAGGCGGTGTTGCTGAGGCCATGGGTCGTCGGCTTGGGTGTGGGCTCTCAGTTTCTGATCATGCCGCTGCTGGGCTGGTCAGTGGCAATGATCTTTGATTTACCTCCGATGCTCAAGCTGGGTCTGATCTTGGTGAGCTGCTGCCCTGGTGGCACAGCATCGAATGTGATTTGCTATCTGGCCCGAGCCAATGTGGCTCTAAGTGTCCTGATGACGATGTGCTCGACCATGGTGGCAATTATCCTGACTCCCTTGCTCACCAAGATGTATGCCAGTGCTATTCTCGACGTAGATGCATGGGCTATGTTTAGGAGCATGGTGACCATTGTGTTGCTCCCAGTGATTGGAGGTGTTTTATTAAACCGGTTTTTTGGCGACAAGCTCGACGGCATCAAAAAAATCTCCCCAATTATCTCTATTTTGGTGATTGTGCTCATTGTTGGTGGGATTGTCGGAGCAACAAAGAACAATATCATTGCCTATTTTGGGGGCTTATTGGTAGCGATTTTGATTGTGCATGCTTTGGGGTTTCTTCTGGGCTATGCAGCGGGATGGCTTGCGCGTCTGGCGGAGGGGGAGAGGCGAACCCTTTCCATCGAGGTGGGTATGCAAAACTCGGGGCTGGGAAGTGCCTTGGCCAAGCAACATTTCAGCTTGTTGGCAGCAACACCTTGCGCAATATCAGCTCTCTACCATTGCCTGATAGGGAGTTTTCTGGCGGCTATATGGAGTAGGCGGCAACCAGACGATGAGATTCGCACAGAACCGGAGCAGACGTAGTATACAGGCGTGATGATCAGTGGCTGCGGCGAGCGCGCACAGCTTTGGCAAATTCATCCAGCATGTTCTCTGTAGTTTGCCAGCTGATGCATTCATCGGTGACTGATTGGCCATAGGTCAGGTCAGCCAGGCTGCCTTTGAGCTTTTGTGCTCCCTCGACCAGGTTGCTTTCCACCATGACCGATGTGATCTCTTTGCTGCCGTCGGCAATCTGCTCGCAAAGTGATTGGGCCACGGCTGGTTGATTGCGGTAATCCTTGAGAGAGTTGCCATGAGAGCAGTCGATCATTACCGATCTCGCAAGTCCGGCTGCTTCAAGCTGGTCAGTGACCTCAGCAATGCTGTCGGCATCGTAGTTTGGTCCCTTGGATG